>CALURE010000027.1 GCA_944323095.1 Candidatus Gastranaerophilales bacterium | reverse complement strand
GCGAAGGCGGCGGTGTTGCAGTCCCGTTATACGCGAGTGAGCAAGACAGGGGAAGTAAAGGGGTGGGTGAAAGCAAGTCCTCCCCCTTCACTCTTCACCCTTCACTTAAAAAATGCGCCGCTTTTACATTAGCGGAAGGTGCTACGCACGTAGACACCACTGACAATGTCCGTCGAGCTGCGTTTACATTGGCAGAAGTTTTAATCACCCTTGGAATTATCGGTGTTGTTGCGGCAATGACTATGCCCGCATTGATTACAAATTATCAGAAAAAACAGACCTCTGCGCAATTGAAAAAAGCATATTCGACATTTGCACAGGCTCTTGTATCATCCCAGTACGAAAACGGTAATGCATCAGAATGGGATGTAACAGAACTCGGCAGTTCTTATGAAGATAATCTGGCATATTTTGAAAAATATTGGAAACCGTATTTAAAAGTAATAAAGATTTGTAAATCAATGAAAGAATGCGGCTATGATATAACAGGCTATGCAAGTTTTTCCGATAGAAATAATTACAAGTATTACGGTCAGGAGCGTGTTTGGCCAGGTTTTATATATGGTGACGGAACTTATGCTTATATAAGACCTTATAGCTATCATCCTGATGTTTCCGGATTTGAAAAACTGCAGTTGTTATCTATTGATATTAACGGTCCAAAGCTGCCTAATGTAATCGGTCGTGATGTTTTTCAGTTTGAAATAGATATATCACGCGGTGTTATATCCGGTTATACTCATATAAGTGTTGATTTATGTACAAAAGAAAAAATAAATAGTAATACAGAATATGCCCGTGCCTGCGGAGGAAAAATTATGCATGACGGCTGGGAAATACTGGATGATTATCCGTGGTAATTCATTGTTCAAGATAGATTTTGGCTATTTCAATATCATTTTGAGTTGTAATTTTAATATTTTTATAACTGCCATTTATTATATAAACTGTTTGACCGAGAAATTCCAGCATTCCGGCATCATCCGTAAAATTCTGCCCGTACAATTTTTGATGTGCATCTTTTATCAAATTGTATTCAAATGCTTGAGGTGTCTGCGTATTGTAAAGTTTTGCACGGTCAATTGTTTTTATAATTTTACCGTCAACAACTTCTTTTATCGTATCAATTGTTTTTGTTGCAACAGTAAGCGCTTTTTTGGTAATAACTTCTTCTATAGCAAGGTTTATCAAATCTGTTGTAATCATCGGGCGTGCGCCGTCATGGATTAAGACATATTCGCATTCACAGGCTTGAAGTCCGTTAAATACTGACTGCTGGCGCGTTGCTCCTCCTTCGATAATTTTAACTCTGTGGCTGTTTTTGAAGATTTCTTTTAATTCTTCCATAATAGCTGAATTGGCGCAGATTATAATTTCATCAGCTTCAGATTTTTCAAATGCTTCCACTGTATATTTTATAACTTCTTTTCCATTTATTTTTTCCAGAAGTTTATTTTTGTTTCCGAAACGCGATGATGTTCCACCGGCGGGAATTATTGCGTTTACTTTGAAATTCATTTTTTTACTCCTTAAAATGTTTATATAATTTGCTGTCTATATCAGTGTAAAATTCCCCGTCAATAACAAGGCCTGTATTTCCTGTATTTACATCTCCTATTATCGTATAAGCATTCAGATTTTTCAACATATATTCAGGAACTGCAGCCACAAGCTGATAATCTTCTCCGCCGTATAAAACAGTATCAATATCAACTATCGGGTCATGCGGAATTTTCGAGGTATCAATCTCAAGTCTAACCCCGCTTGCATGTGCAATTTGCATTAATGCATCTGCAAGCCCGTCAGATGTATCCATCATAGCGTAATCATCTTTTATATTTTCTGCTATCGTCTTTGAAAATTCTCTTTGGGCTGCGGGCATTAGATGAGCGTTTATAAATTTGTTATTAATTCTTTCTTTCGGGGTAACATTATTTTCCAGCAGCAGACGCAAACCATAAGCGCTGTTTCCGTGTTCGCCCGAGACTATCAGTTTATAACCGGCTTTTGCGTTTGCGCGTGAGGAAATTTTTCTGCCGTCATCAGAACCTATTGCAGCAGCCGAGATGTAGATTTTATCGCTTCCTGTTAAATCTCCGCCGGCTATTTTGACATTTTTAGAGGCTTTTTTTGCTCCTTCATAAAAATCTTTCACAAAGTTTTCATCAACTGTGTCGGGTAAAGAAAGTGAAATCGTCATATATTTTGGCTCTGCACCCGATGCGCAAATATCGCTTATATTTACCATAACGGTTTTGTACCCGAGCTGAAACGGGGTTATTAAATCTCTTTTGAAATGCACATCTTCCACAAGACTGTCCTGTGTAATAACAATGCCTAAATCCTCAAGATATGCACAGTCATCCCCGATATAGCCGGAATTTAGAGTTGATTTAATTAATTTTATAAGAGATTTTTCGTTCATTATTATATATCGTGGTCAATAAGTGAAATAAATTCCTGTACAAGTGCTGAATTCCATTTTTTGCCTGAATCCTGCTTTATAATTTCTATTGCCTGTTTCGGGGTCAATTCGGCTCTATATGTTCTGGGTTCTGTCAGGGCAAAATATGCATCTACAATCAAGATAATTTGAGATGTCATAGGTATTTCTTCTTTTGAGATTTTTGAAGGGTATCCAGTTCCGTCCCAGTTTTCGTGGTGGTGTTCTATTATTGGAATAATATCCTGAATATAGCTTATGGGCTGTAAAATTTCTCTTGAAGCAATGAGCGGATGCTCTTTTATGTGATTTCTTTCTTCTTCTGTGAGAGGTGTTGTTTTTTGTAGAAGTTCCGGCGGGAGCATAATATTTCCGATGTCATATAAAAGCATTGCAATTCTTAATTTGTCAATATCGTCTTTAGAAAGATCAAAACGTTTTGCAAGACTGACTGCAAGAAGAACTTTGGATTTCATAACACCTGCATGATGAAGCGGGTTATAAGATTGGGTAAGCATATCGGCAACCGTATATAGAGCTTCTTGAGGAATCTCATTTTTTTGATTTTGGAGTTTGTTTTGTAGTTCTTCTGTCAAATTTTTGTTAAGCGGGATATTGTGTTTGGAGAGGATATCCATAAATGTATTAACTGCAATTTCCTGCCAGCTTGTTTCCTCAATTGGTTTTGCAAGAGTAACCTGATTTCTTCCGTTTCTCTTTGACCGGTACATTGCCTGATCGGTTAATTCAAGAATATCTTCAATATTATCAGAATGTTCTAAAAATGTAGCAACCCCGATGCTTGCGGTAATATGTCCGATTGTATCAAGCTCTTGATCTTCTAAAGCTTTTCTGATTCTTTCTGCGGCTATCATTGCGCCTGTTGAATCTACCCCCGGCAAAATAACATTAAATTCCTCACCGCCCATTCTTGCTGCTGTATCTATTGAACGCGCATTCTTCTTTAAAACATTTGCAACGGTTTTTATGGCTAAATCGCCGTATGCGTGGCCGAATTTGTCGTTAATTTGTTTTAAATGGTCAAGATCCAGCCCTATTATACTGAAAGGCTGCTGCTGGCGAAGCGCACGGGTTACTTCTTTTTGTAAATATTCTTCAAAATATCTTCTGTTATAAAGCCCTGTAAGTCCGTCTGTTACTGCCTGTGCTTTTACTTCTTCAAAAAGTCCTGCAATTGTTATTGCCATTTCAATCTGCTGGGCAAAAATAGTCAAAAATTCTGTTTCTCCTGAAGTCAGCTCTTTCCGTGAAGAAAAAACATTAAACCATCCGTAATGCTGGTTTCTTGTGTATAAAGGAACAGTAATTATTGCTTTACTGGGGCTTGCGTCAACTATTTCATCAATTATGTCATCTGCGACATCAGGAGCAACAGATTTAAGTGTTCCGCCTATATCAGGTGTAAGCATTATTTTTTTATCACGTGAGGCTTTTGCATAAACACTTTCATCATTATAAACCAGTTTTCTTGCCTGAAACGGTATTTTTATAAGTTTTTCAACTCTTTTTATTGAAGGGTCGTTTGACTGTGCAAGAACTGTCAGAAAAATTCCTTTTTCATCTTCGCATTTTTTTATAATATTGCAATGCAGATACCCGAGTTCACCCTGAATATTGTTAACTATTGTCTCAAGAACGCTTTGCAAAGGCCTTGAAGCATTCATCATATCCCAGATATGCTGGAGAGTGAGCATTCTTTTATTTGCAATATTTAATTCTTTTGTGCGTTCTTCAATTTCTTTTTCAAGCTGAAGGTTGCGCTCGTATATTTCAAGGTAGTCCTGCTTGCCGTTGTAAACGGCATTTTCTACCTCTGAGACTTTTCTGTATATATCTTTTATATTATCGAAAAAACTCATATACTTATTATACACTATGTTTTGAGTTTTGTAATATGTTGTTTACAATATTTATAATTTCTTCAGGTTTCGGAAAATTTACGCACTGTTCGGCATCTTCTCCCTGAAGCGGACATTTTCTTGTGTGGCAGGGCTGGCACTTGAGTCTGCCGTTTATTGCAAAGTATTTTTTGTCATCTCCGAAAGGTCCGTAAGATGTTGGCGGAGTGCAGCAGAATATTGAAATAACAGCAGGAATTTCCGTCGCTCTTGCAAGGTGGGCGCTTCCTGAATCAGGAGCCATAACAAGTGAGGCACGCGAGAATATTTCTATTAAATCTTTAATGCCGGTTTGTCCTGCAAGGTTAATAAAATCATCTCCGCCTATATATGAAATTAAATCTCTGTCGCCTGCGGTGCCTGTAAATACAAGTGAGCATTTGTCTTTTATCGCGTTGACTACGGCTTTCCAGTTATCTTTGCTCCAGTGTTTAAGTTTCCATGTTGTGGCAGGGCAGATTACAACCATAGGTTTTGATTTGTCCAGATTTTTTAAAAGTATATTTACATTGTTTTTTGTTTCATCACTCACAGGCGGAAGGGTAAATTTTACTTTATCCGTCCCTTCAAGCCCGAGATATTTCGCGTACTGCATATGCTGAAATACTGCATGTGTTGAAAAGTTCGGGTTTGGCGCCCTGTCTATTAGTTCATTCCCGCCAAGGCTGGAAAATTCCATACCGTATTTATAGCATATTTTACGTTTTGCACGACAGAGTTTCATCCAGACCATACTTTTAAACATCATCTGGGTATCTATTGCTATATCAAAGTTTTCTGAACGAACCTGTTTTATAAGTTTAATAAATTCAATTAAGTTTTTTATTGAAAACCCTTCGCGCTTCCATTTTTGCAGAGGAATGAGAATTGCATTTTTTACAGCCGGATTATTTCGGACAACGTCAATCCCTTTTTCAGAAACAAGCCATGTGACTTCAAACCCGTTTTGTTGCAGCACATTAGCAAGAGGTATATTAAATATTACATCTCCGAGTGAGGATAATCTTACCAGCATAATCTTTTTCATTATAAATCCCTATCCTCCAGAAAAGCAGCCCCTATTACTCCTGAAAAATCTCCGAGCATTGCTTTTTTAAATTGTATCTTAGATGCAGGAACAGGCAGGGATTTTGCTCTGGCTTTTTTTATGGTTTTTTGATAAAAATAGTCAACAGCTTCTATTAACCCTCCTCCGAGTATTATTAATTCGGGATTAATAAAGTTGATTATACTTGCAATTCCGCCTGACAGATATTCTGATGCCTCTGTTACACACTGCAGAACAAGCTCATCTTCGCGTTCTATTGATTTTTGAATCATGCTTGAAGTTATTGGTCTGCCGGGTTCCAGATAGTCAAGAATACAGGATTTTCTGCCTTTTTTCAAAGCGCCTTCTATGCTTTTTTCAATAGCAGAACGTGATGCATAAGCTTCCAGACATCCGTGAGCTCCGCAGCCGCACTGTCTGCCGTTTAAATCAACAATAATATGCCCGATTTCTCCGGCTGTTCCTGTTGAACCGTAGATTATTTTCCCGTTTTTTACAATTGATGAACCGATACCTGTTCCGACAAATACGCATACAAAATCGTCACAACCTTTACCGGCACCGAATTTTTGTTCTCCTATAGCCGCAATTTCAACATCATTGCCTGCATATACGGGAATATTAAATTTGTCAGTTAAAATTCTTTTGATATCAAGATCATAACAGTCAAGATTAGGTGCGCCTAGGATTATACCGTTTTGCCTGTCGATTTGACCTGCAGAGCCTATGCCGATAGAACTTATTTCATTCAAATTCGGGCAGCTCTGTTCCAGCAGTTCTTCAATGCCGCGGGTCATTTTTTTTATAATATTTTCCGAACCTTTATCTTTTCTTGTTTTTTTCTTGACATGGTGTAAAACTTCACCCGTTTCTCTGTTTATAAGAGCGATAAGAATTTTTGTTCCGCCAAGATCAATACCTATTGAATATTTCTTCATATATTTAAAATTATATATAAAAAATTTAAAATTTGCAAAAACTCATATTATTTGTTAGCATATTGTATAAGGAAGGGGATATTTATGAAGAAGATTTTTATAACTTTTATATTGATGTTTTTGGTTTCTGAATGTGCATATAGTGCTGATGTTTGGGTTAATGACCTGCGAAGAATGTTTTTGAGAAATTCTGCAATAATTTATGAAATAAATTTAAGGACATTCGGGGCTCAGGATATTGATAAAAACGGAATTATTGATTTTGATGATGCTGAAGAAAGCGGGAATTTTCTGAATGCAATTCCAAAACTTGCAGAGTTATCCCAAAAAGGCATAAATACTATTCATGTAATGCCGGTTACTCCTGTAGGTAAAACAAAAGCTCTGGGAACAGCCGGATCTCTTTATGCCGCTTCAAGTTTTAATACTCTTAACCAGCAGCTTGCAAGCCCCAGCAGTGCCCTTTCTGTCAATCAACAGGCAAGAAAATTTATTGATGAAGCTCATAAAAAACATTTACGTGTAATTATTGATTTGCCTTCTTGCGGCTCTTATGATTTGTATATGCAAAGACCGGAACTGTTTGTTAAAGATAAATCCGGTCAGCCTGTTGTTCCTGCTGATTGGACTGATGTAAGACTATTTAATACGGGAAATGAAATTTCCGTTAATAAAGATGTATATAATTTGTATAAAGAATTTGTGGATATGGTTATGGATTTAGGTGCTGACGGTATAAGAGCTGATGTCGCAACTAACAAACCCGCTAAATTCTGGAAAGATTTAATAGCTTATTCAAGGAAAAAAGACCCGCAGTTTTTGTGGCTGGCAGAGGCCTCCGAAAGCTGGAATGATGCAGTTTCTCCTTATGCAGTGTTTACTCCTTATAACAAATTGCTGGAAGCAGGTTTTGACGGATATTACGGCAGCTATTTTAATCTGAAAGATTATAAAACAGGAAAGGAACTGATTAATCAAATAATTACAACTAATGCAAATCTTTCTAAATATCCGGAGCATAAAGCTGTTATAGGCAGTTTTACAACACATGATGAGATGAGCCCGATTCTAATAAACGGAGAAAAATTCAGTGAAATGATTATATGGCTGAATGCGACGCTGCCTTTAAATTCATATTTTGTAGACGGATTTGATACCGGTGACAGTTATATTTATCTGTGGGCAAATAAAGAAGCTTTTAAAACTTTTACAGACGATGAATATTATTTTGTTCACAGAGGAAAGCTGGATATCTTTAACTTTTCAAGGGCTCCCGGCGGAACAAATAGTAAATTGCTGGAAGAATTTATTATTGCAAATAATATGAAAAGACAATTTGCGCCTATAATAAACAACGGAAAATTTGTTCCTTTAAAATCTTCTGCTCCGTCTGTTTTTGCATATGCAATGAGTTATAATGGAAAAAGTATTCTTCTTATGGGGAATTTAAATTTCCGTAATTCCGCAAATGCTGTTGTGTCAGTTCCAGGTTTGAGCAAAGATAATATTGTCCTGCCGTTAAAGATTGACAGTGTGCCTATAACTGAAAAAAGTAATTTAAAGGTTACATTAAAGGCCGGGGAAACAATACTATTAATGATTAATGATCTGGAAGTAAAATAAATTTATGGAAAGCATAAATTAAAAGGCGGACTGTTAAAGCCGGCACAGGTCAGGCGATTTAAAAGGTAAGAAGATAGGAAGGTATGAGGGTAAGCTATTTTTTGATAAAAGCTTATCCTCCAATCCTCCTCCCCTCTTATCTTCCAATAATCAGCCCTCACCCCGGCATATTGAAAATAATAAAAAATATTTTGGTGGGAACGCTTTGCTTATCCCACCCTACGGTCTAATGCAAAACATCCTTCCCTTATCAGGGCAGGATAATAGGGATGGGTAACAATCCATACCCACCCTTCCTTAATCAAGGATGGAGTATTGTGTCATTCTGAACTCGTTTCAGAATCTCATGAGATCCCGAACCAAGTTCGGGATGACGTAAACTTTTACGTACTTATAGAAAATAACTATAAGCTAGATTGCTTACATCGTTCACGGGTGTGCGAGTGTTACGGGGCAGAATGGCATTGTGGTACGCTAACTCTTGTAATGAAGTAATGATTTGTGATTATCTGCTTCTGAACATTGCATCAAGTGAGGCAACACGTATTTTTCTTTTTCTCATTATTTCTTTTGCTCTGTCGCTAAGTTTACCGGGTGCAACAGCTTTTTTGTTGTCCTGCTGCTGTTGTTCCTGTGATTGAGGAATAAAGCTTGTTGCAACCTGTGCAGCTGAGCCTACAAAATTCATTATGTCTGCAAGAGTGTTGTTTGATTTGGCTTCCGGTATATCAATGCCTTGAATATCAAGTGCTTGCGGGCCTGCTGAGCTTAAATCAATATCAACTTTACTAATTCCGACACCGTCCATTTTTTGAAGTCCCGGAATCCCTCCGCCTGTTGTTCCATCAGCTTGTTTTAGCCCTGCAGCTTCAGCCGAACCGCTTCTGGAAGTCTGTAATCCATCAGGAAGTCTATCTGTATCAGCTTGTTTTAGTCCAACAGCTTCAGCAGAACCGCTTCTGGAAGTCTGTAAACCGTCAGGGAGCGGGGCTGACGGATCTTCGCTTGGCATTAAACCGGTTTTTTCAAAAACTTCTTGTCTCCATTCATCGCGTTTAGCTTTATCTGAGTCATTTGTTTTCTGAGTTTTTTGAGTTTTATCCGACTCTTTTGTTTTTTGATTTTCTTGTTTTTCTTTGTTTTCTTTGTTTTTATCGGAAGCTTTACCGAATTTTGAATCAGCGAGCTGGCCGATTGCGGATACAGTACTCATTGCACCGCCGACCATTCCCATGATTTCAGCAGCTTTGCTGTTTCCGCCGAATTCTGTCATCAACTGGCTTGTTGTAGTCAGGGCAGTTCCGGCTGCACCTGCGATTTTCATTGATTTGCCGAATGCAGAAGCACCTGATTTACCCATATCGGTTAAAGAAGATGCTGTGTTGGTCAGAGCAGATGCAGCTCCTGCTACTGTAGCTATTTTGCTTGCAATGCCGCTTTGTTCTTTGCCCTGTACAGCTCTGACATTGTTAACCATTTGAGCAGATGATGATACAATATTTAAACCTGCGCTTACTGCCTGCATTGTGCTGCTTACAGCGCTTGTTGTTCCTGTTAGAGATGTAACTGCAGATATTGCGGTTTGACCTAAAGACATTAAACCTGCTGCGAGGTTGCCGTTTGCAATATTTATAGCAGCTTTTGTAACTCCGCAGGCAAGTGTTCCGTATGTACCGACTGCCTGCATTACTGTACCGGTTGTTTGTATAGGAGTACCGGAAGAAATTAATGCTGCCCCTGCTGCTGCTGTCCAGGGGTTGCTCAGCATTGCTGTACCGCTTGTTATCATTCCGGTACCTATTTTATCAAGAATCATACCGGTTGAAGTTGTAATAGAAAAAATGTTTTCTGCTATGCCTACTGCGCCGAGTTGTTTGGCTAATTTTTCCTGTTTTTTCTTTTCGGTTTTTTGTTCTTCTTTTACTTTTTTGTCAATAACTTTTATTTTTTTGTCGAATTTTTTCTGATTTGTTGTAGTTGTTTTTTGTAATCTTGTAATTTTAGTTCTGTTTCTGTTGATAATGTTGCCTTGAAGGGTAAAGTCAACACTGAGTTCATTTATTCTTGCATCATTGTTTGCTATTCTGTCGCTGTTGCCGCTTCCCTGATTGCCGCCTATGGTTACAGTCATTGAAGCAGAACCTAGCATTGCGCCTCCGCCGTTTGCAGAACCGTTGTTTTGTTGTGTATTTTGAGCAGGTGCCTGATTTTGTTGTTTGCTTTGATCTTCTGCTATTAATTGTTCATTTTCAGCTACAAGAGTTTCATATTCAACTAAAGCTTCTTCCTGTTTTTTAGCAGCTTCAGTTGATTCCTGGGTCATTTTGATGATTTCTTCTTCATCTTTTTTTATTTGTTTTTGAAGCTGTTTTGCTTCTTTTTCCAGCTGTTTTTTGTCTTTTTCTGTGTCTTTTTTGATATCTTTGGATTCTTTGCTGTCATCTTTTGCAGATCCGTTTATATCATCAACTTCATCTTGTGCGCTGTCTGCATCTTTTTGTTCTTTGTCTCCATCAGTATCTTCTTCGCCTTTTTCGGAAGTTGATGAAGATGATGATGCGGATGATGAAGATGAAACAGAGTTAGTCAGTTCTTTTTCATTTTCTTTTGTTTCTTCTTCTTTATTATCTGAAGAAGTTAGTGTTCTTGTTTGTGGTTGGTTTGTTTTACCGTTTGATTGTGCAGCATTTTGAACTTGAGATCCGGCTTCATCGGATGCTGATGTAACAGTGTTAACAGTTGCTTCAACATTCGTTTCAACCATATTTTCTGTAGTTTGAACATTTTCAGCTGTTGTTGTCTGAGCAGGAGCAGTTTGAGTATTTGCACCGGCAGCAGAATTTCCTGCATTTCCGGCAGCTCCTTGTCCTTGTGTATCGCCGGTTTGAGCGGCATTAGCCTGTGTCTGTTCTGAATCTTTGCCTTCCTGAGATCCGCCTTTGCTGTTGTCATATTGAGTCTGAGTTGTTTCTTCACCTGTTATTGAAGAAATAAGACCATCTACTTTATTTAATCTTTCTAATGCATCATTTTCTTTTGTTACAGCTTCTGATGTCATAGCTCTTGCTATTTTAGGAAGCCCTGAAGTGCCTTCTTTTCTTGCCTGTCTGCCTATAATAGCACTTCTTGTTCCTTTGGAAACATTTTTGGCACCCTTTTTAAACTGCAATGATGCAATTTGTTTTAAACCGACTTTTATACGATATTTGCCCATTTCGTTGAGGGTTATGCCTGTATTTGCTGTAAAATCAAGAGATTCTTGGGCAGCAGGAATTTTTTCTTCCAGATATTCATTATTTTCTTCCATAGCTTTGTTTTCATCAGGAACTGCTCTGGAGATTATATTTTTTTCTTTGGAAGTTTTGTTTTTAAATTCTTCAACTGACTGCTGTGAATCATTTTGAAGATTTTCTATTGTCTCATTGTTGCCTTTTATTGATTCTTTTTTCTCTTGTACGTCTTTTTTTGCTTTCGGATCTGCTCCTTTATCGTCTTCATCATCATTATTTTCATTATTTATTTCTTCATCGATTTCTTCTCCTGATTTACCGGTGATTTCTTCAATTTTATCTTTTGATTGCGAATTTTCTTCGTTAAGTCTGTTTATTTCTTCTTCACGTTTTTCTTCTTCTTCTTTGTATTGTTTTGCAATTCTTGAAATTTTAAAGTTTGCAAATTTAGCGAATTTTTCATCGCTTTTTGCATCTTTTATATCTCTGCGTGATTTTATAATTTGCATGAAAAGATCAGAGTTAATATCTTCACCTTCGCTTATAAGTTGTTTTACTGTATCATCGTTAATTATAAAATCTGCTTCATCTTCTGTTGTTTGCGGTTTTTTGCCTTCTTCTTGGGCTTTTTCTGACTGTTCATTATCGTTTTCAACTTCTGTATCACTTTCAGCCTGCTCCGAAGATTTGGTTTCCAACTCCGGTGTCTGCGCTGCCTGTTCCTGTTCTGAATTCTGACTCATTTCGCTGGTAGATACAAAATTAGCAAGTTCCATAACTGATGCTATATCTTCTACTGAATGAGAAACTTCTGATGAATATTCTTCTGTATTGTTGCCTACAGCATTTGCTTCAAAGGCAAGTCTTTTCCCCTGAGCCATAGCCATAATGCTTCTCAGAAAACCAACTTCTGCAGATACAGTTTTGCGTGTCATTTTATAATTTGCTTTAGATGTATAGTCTGCCAGAGTGTCACCGATTTCAATTGTTTCTTCTGCTAATTTTTCTCCGAGAAATGCAAGGATATTGATATCGTTAAGAGATTTCCCGATTTCTTTTTTGTCAAGTTCCAAGCCTTCAGAATTGTTTTTGTCCTGTAGCATGCCTGTTAATTTCGCATATTGTTCTGCTTCTGTATCAGATAATGCTTCGCCGTTGTTAACTTTATCCTGAAGAGTTCTCCATTCTCTGACTCTTTGTTCATAGATGTCCAGCATTTTAAGCTGTTTTTCCATCTTGTCTTTTATTCTTTTATTTTCTACTTTGTGACCGAATAAGAGTTCATCAACCTTGTCATCAAGTTTGTTGTTATTTTCTTCGCATTTTTCAATTTTCTTTTTTGCTTTCGGGATAAGTTCAAGATATGGTTCTTTTTCTGTTACTTCATCTGAATTTTGATTTTCGGAATCGGGATCAGTTGTCTCAAAATTTACAGCTGATGACTCAAGGATTGTATTTGCAATATCAACAATGTCCTGAGGAATATTAACACCGTTATTTTTCATTGAAATAATTTCTTCGGCAGAATATCCTGACCAGACAGGATCAAGTACAATCCCTTTAGATTTTGCATAACCTTCAAGTGTACATTTTCTTAGTTTTTCGTTTTTCGTTAATTCTTTTAGTGTTGCTTCATCATAATTTTCGTAGCTTGTCCAGCTTCTTGGATCAACAATTTCATAACCTGTTTCATCTCTGTAATAGGTTTCAAAGTCTGTACGTTCGGCGCTATCCATTTTGTAAAACAGGTTTAATGCTTCGTCATAGGTAATTTCTATGCCGTTTTCCTCTAAATAGAAGTCTTGATATATTTCAAATTTATTTGGAGCACCGTCAACTTGCATAATTATCCCTTTTCCTTTACTTGTTTTATCGGTATAAATAGAGATAAACTTTAAAGTATTACGGTATTTTGTTACAAAAACTTAATAAAAACAGCTGAATTCTTTATTATTTGAATTCAGCTGTTTTTTTATTATATTTTAAAAATTTACAAATGTTTTTCAATGTTTGAAATAATTGTTGATTTTGGCATAAGCCCTACAAGTCTTTCAAGTGCTTTTCCGTTTTTGAAAACTAGAAGGCTCGGAAGGCCGCTTATTGAGTAATCCTGAGCTGTTTTAAGGTTTTCATCGGTATTTACTTTTACAAATTTTACTTTTCCTGCAAATTCCTGTGCTACCTCATCCAGAATTGGACCTAATTTTCTGCAAGGTCCGCACCATGGTGCCCAGAAATCGACAACAACAGGCTGTTCGGAATTTAGAACTTCCTGCTCGAAACTTGCATCATTAATATCAACTGCGTTTGACATCACATATCTCCTTCGCTTTTTTATTTAACGGATTTATTCTAACACAGAAAATTTTTTTGTGCTATTATCTTAATAGAATTCAATAGGATGAGAATATGGTACGGAAAAAGATAATAGAGATAGTTCTTGATACGGAGACAACCGGGCTGGATTATACCAAAGAAAAGATGGTGGAATTTGCAGCTGTACGGTTAGAAAACGGAAAAATAAAAGATGAATTTCAGACTCTGATAAATCCCGAACAACATATTAGAAAATCCAGTATGGCAATCCATGGGATTACTCAGGAAATGGTTGCTGATGCTCCGACAGAAGCTGAAGCCATGCCAAAAATTCTGGAATTTATAGGAGATTATCCGATAGTTGCTCATAACTGTATTTTTGATTATTCTTTTTTGAATGAAGCCAGTCTCAGAACTACAGGAAAAGAGCTTAAAAATCCGAGAATTGATTCTCAGCAGATGTTTAAAGAAATTTATCCGGATCTTCCTTCACACGGACTGGAAGCCTTAACTGACAAGTTTAAAGTCGAATTGAATAATCATCACCGTGCAATGGCGGATACTATGGGGCTTGCACTTGCTTATCCCAAATTGAAAAAATTATATCTTCAAAAATATGATTGGGAAGTTAAACAGCTTGATAATGTTGAATATTTGTTTGAAAGATTTTTGAGAATTCAGCAGACTGTTACTACTTTGCAATCAGAATTGCAGGATTTGAAATCGGTGTTTAAACTTTACTTTGAACAGGGCGGAGAGCCGATTATATCTCAGTCAGGCGAAACTCTTGTTTACAATTCAAAACAGTCCTTCGGGTATGATTTACACCAGATAAAAGATGTTCTGGAAGAAGTCGGGGCATTTGACAAAGCTGTAAAACTAAATACCGGTTTTATAGACAGATTGGTCGGCGGCTGCAGACTGGATGAAGAAAAAAGAGAAATTATAAAAGATGCACGCCACGAAATAACGGAAACCAGAAACATTCAGGTTATAAAAGCAGGAAAATAAAATATGTTGGAAAAGATAGCACAGTTTTTTAAGGAGCCTCCTGTAAAAGAGACTATTCAGGATGAAGAAAAAGTAAAGAGCATGTATGCTCACTGGAGATTGAGAATTTTTTATGCATGCTTTATAGGTTATACCGTCTTTTATTTATGCAAGAAAAATATTGCGGTGGCTCTGCCCGGGTTGAGCGGGGAATACGGTTATACAAATACCCAGCTAGGACTTTTAGGCAGTTCTTTGTATTTGACTTACGGTGTCGGAAAATTTGTTAATGGAGTACTGGCTGACGGCTCTGATGTTCGAAAATTTCTACCGACTGCATTGATAATGACTGCAATCGCAAATATTTGTTTTGCATTGTCTGCAGTGTTTATAACTCCCGGGGAAGTTTCATTTTTCGGACTGCCTTCAAACACAATTTTACTCTGGCTTTTTGTATTTTTCTGGGGGGCTTCCGGCTGGTTTCAATCTGCCGGATTTCCTGCTGTTGCAAAGAGTTTAACCTACTGGTATTCAAATTCTGAAAGAGGAACAAAATGGTCTTTGTGGTCTTGTTCACACCAGACCGGAACATTTTTAAGTGTCATAATTTCGGGATTTCTTGTTGCACATTACGGCTGGAAAATGGCATTTTTAGCCCCCGGATTTCTGGCAATTTTAACTGCATTGTGGCTTTATAACCGGTTAAGAGACCGTCCGCAGTCTCTCGGGCTTCCGGATATTGAAACTTATAATAACGAACCTGCTGCTAAAAAAACTGATTACAATGATGATAACAGAACTTATGTTGAGATATTTAAAGAAAACATTTTGTATAATAAAACAATATGGCTTTTAGCTATTGCATACATTTTTGTTTATATTATAAGATTTGGCGCGGAAGACTGGATGATAAAATATCTGAGCGAAGCTAAGCACAATTCACTTGAAATTGCCGCGATGAAACTTAGCTCGCTTCCTCTTGTCGGCATTGCCGGAACTATTTGTGCGGGTTTGATTTCCGATAAGATTTTCAAAGGTCAGAGAGCACCAGTTAATCTTATATATTTAGTTGGAGT
>CALURE010000026.1 GCA_944323095.1 Candidatus Gastranaerophilales bacterium | reverse complement strand
ACAAAATCCCCCTTTTTCATTGAAGAAGCAAAAGAAGGATCAGCATCTTCCAAAACATGTTTTGCAAATTCAGGAAGGTTTGAACGCAAATGAAACAGGCGTCCGGGTGCTATATGATCAGTTGATATGTTGTCTCCGAATTTAAAAGCTTTTCCCCTCATGATTTAACTCCTTTTTAATTTGTCATCTTGATTATACTACAAAATAATGTTATAATAAAGAAAATAAGAGTCTTTATTTAATTATATATTGAAAAGGTGATTGAAATATGTATTTTGACAGAAAATGTAAAATAACATTTATATGTAACGGGGCAACTATATACAGTGAGGATGACAGATTTACTGATTCTGAAGCCTATCCTCCGCTGAATGAAGCGGGGCAGGAAGAAATTGAAAAAATTTGTGAATACCTGAAAAAAAGAGCAATTAAGAATGATAAAATTTATACATCTCCTGCAACACGGTCTGTACAATCTGCCGGAATGATTTCAAAATTATTCAAGCAGGATTTTGAAATTGTAGAAGACCTTCACCCGCGTAAGTGCGGAAAATTTAACGGTCTGACTTTTGAGCAGGTTTATGAAAAATATCCTGATGAACTTGAAAAATTATTTTATTCTACTGATGTCGCAGTTCCTGAGGATGCGGAAAGTATATCAGATTTTATAAACCGTGTAAATGTTACAATAAATTCATTAATTGAGAAAAACATCGGCGGCAGAATTATTATTGTAACGCATAAAGATGTAATAAAAGCAGCAGTGTGTGCAGCATTAAACATGCCGCACAGTTCAGTAAGTAAGATTTATATTAAATCCGGCAGTGCAACACAGATAAGTTATTTTGAAAAATGGTCAAGTTTAATGTATTGCGGATATATTCCTATGTAATTTGTATAAAACACGAAAGGAGAGCAAAAATGCAAAAAGAACAAAAAAGACTGATTACGTCGGGGGGGGGGCGCTATTAGCTTCTCCACAAGGGTTTTGGCGAAAGTTATTTAGGGCGGTAGGGAGTATCGTTAAATTTTTCCCTCTATCGGGTGATGGTTTAAGGGAGAGGTCATTCTGTCATTCTGAACTTGTTTCAGAATCTCATTATTATTTAGAAGATAAGAAGCTAAGAAGGTATGAGGGTAAGCTATTATCAGAAAATAGCCAATCTTCCAATCCTCCTGCCCTCTTATCTTCAAATAATCATTCCGGTGGGAACGCTTTGCTTATCCCACCCTACGAACTGACATGCAATCATGGTACTAATATCCCCTCCCTTGAGGGGAGGGGAAGTATAGGGGTGGGTGAAAATAAGCCCTCACCCCAACCCTCTCCCATGGGCGAGGGAGAATGCTGTCATCCCGAACTTGTTTCGGGATCTTGTGATATGCTGAATGACAGAGTTCAATCTGCCGTTCATGAGATGCTGAAACAAGTTCAGCATGACTTGAATAACTTAGTGAGACAAACTTATTCACAGAATAGGATGAAACCTCTCCCCCTAGCGCTCTCCCGCAATTGGCAAGATAAATGCGCTTCACGCACCCTTCTCCCTTCACTAAAAAAACGCGCCGCATTCACTCTGACCGGAGGTGCTACGCATGTAGCCCACTTTGACAATGTTCGTAAAGCTGCGTTTACATTGGCGGAGGTTTTAATCACTCTTGGAATTATCGGGATAGTTGCAGCACTTGTAATGCCGGGATTAATTGCAAATCATCGTAAACAAGCTTATTTAGCGCAATTAAAAAAAGCTGCAAATACAGTTACAAACGGACTTCAGTTAATTCTTCAAGATACCGGATACGAAGATGTCGCGGATATTGATATTGCTAAGATGGTTGAAAACGGCCAAATAAAGAAATATTTTAGCGTGATTGAAACAAATAAAGATAGTGATTTTCATTACAGAACTTATCATTCATTTTCACAGCCGGCAAGGAGAGATACTTTAGGAATGCTTTGACCATCTATTGTAACTGTTGATGGCGCAGAATTACTTTTTGCAAGCAGTGATGTGGTTGCAATTGATTTAAACGGATATTCCAAAATACCTAATAAAGCAGGAGTTGATTTCTTTATAATGAATCTTAATTCTCGTGGTATGCCAGTTACATGGTATGATGACTACCACCACGGTATTATATACCCGCATAACAGCCATGATGCAATTTATGGCAGTGGTGGCTGCATAGGCAACGGGCATATCAGTACAGTAGCAAACTCTTGTTTCGATGCAATTTTAATTGACAATTGGGAAATTAAATATTACTAAAATTTCCGAGCAGGCGCTTGTTTTCACTTATTAAAAATTCCTTCCCGGGGTGTATTTCTATGAAATCCCAGGGAAGGGATTTTGTAAAATCAAAATTGGAATTAGCAAAATAATCAGTATTAATATTCAAACTTTTTGCTGCTGATTTAAACGCGCCTAATTTCCCGCCTTTTTTGTAGACTTTCAGAATAAAGTCATTTAGTGATTCATCTCCGCGTGACAAAACAGCCTGCCAGTAATCCCATTTAATGCTTGAAATACTGCAGGTTATGCCGAGTTTATGCAATTCTTTTTTTAAAAAATTACTTTTTTCTTCAAGAATTTTAGTATTTTCGCGTCCGCACCACTGAAAAGGTGTGTTTGGTTTTGGAACAAAGCTTGAAAAACCAAAAGATATGTCAAAACCTTTATTTTCACGCTTTAAGTGTTCGGCAAGATTTATAACCGAGTGTAAATCTTCATTTGTTTCAGTCGGTATTCCTATCATGCCGTAAAATTTCAATCCCTTTAATCCATTTTCACGCGCGATACTTACTGCATTAAAAATTTGTTTTTCGGTTAAATTTTTGTTAATTAATTTTCTTAACCTGTCACTTCCTGCTTCAATTGCAAGAGTAGAGTTCTTTTGACCTGCTGCAGCAAGAGTTTTCACAACATCACTGCTGATAGCATCAACTCTGAGTGATGAGACACTCATTTCAATTTTTTGTCCTGCTGAAATTTTGTCATAAATATATTTGCAAACCTCATGAAAGTGCGGATGAGCGCTAATTTGGGCGCCTAAAAGAGCAATTTTATTCGTATATTTCAGCCCCAAATCAATTGTTTTAATAAGTTCATCATAAGGTACGCATCTTAACGGTAAATTTAAATAAGACGCAAGGCAAAACCCGCATCTGTTTGCACAGCCGCGCGACATTTCCAGTATAAAAGTATTTTTAAAAAACGAATTTTCGCTTAATATCGGAGTGTAAATACATTCAGAAAGCTTTTTAGTCAGTTTTTTTACTTGTTTCGGAAATGACGGAACATAAACCCCTTCTATTTCTGATAAAAGTTTTAAAATTTCATTCTTTGTTTTCGAGGAATTTTTTTTGCAGATATCAATAACTTGCAGATTCACATCCTCGCCATCACCTATAATAAAAAAATCAAAGAAATCTTTATAAGGTTGGGGGTTTGCACTTACTACGGGACCGCCTGCAAAAATTAAAGGGAATTTTTCTCTATCCTTTGACTTTAAAGGGAAACCGTATTTTTCCATCATTGCAAATATTGTTAAGAAATCCATGTCAAAGGAAAAAGAAAAACCGAACATTTTAACTTCACTTGCGGCAAATTTTGTTGTTTTTGTGTCTGCGCATATTCTTTCAATATTAACATCTTCCGCCAGATCAATTGTTTTAAACATCCACAAATAGCCGAGAGAGGACATTGAAAAAGAATAAATTCCCGGAAAGCCAAGCCACACTACAAAATCCGAATTTTTACAGTTTTTTCTATTATACAGATATATTTCAGAATTATTCATCAGCATCCTTCGTTTTCAGATTAATAGGTGCCAGATAAAGTTCGTCAATAAGCACACATACTGTAGCGGCTATTGCAGGCGATAGAATTACCCCCCAGAATCCTAAAAATTGTTCCGCAAGAAACAGTGCCAGAAATATCATTAAAGGGTGAAGTTCCATTAATTTGCCGAACAATACAGGTCTCACAACGTAATTTGATATCTGCTGAACAAGCAAAAAACCTGCAATTATCAAAATTATTTTTAAAAGCCCCGCAGGATAAGCAACAAGAATAATTATACCGAGAGCAATTGTCGGGCCCAATATCGGTACAATGTCTAGAATACCTGTTATTAGTCCTAAAAGAGTTGCATACTCAATACCTAATATTACAAGAACAATTGCCATCATAACACCGACTGCAGCCATTGAGATTATCTGAGCCCTTACATATCCGCCGACTTTGTTGCTTATATTTGTTAAAATTTCGTTAGCTTTGTCTTTTAAATCAGGCGGAAAAAACTGCAGGAATTTATTTTTTAAATATACCTTGTCTACAAGAATATAGTAAACAATCATCGTCAGCGCAATTGAAACCATCATAAGTTGAAATAGGCTTACAGTAAAGCTCCATGACTGATTTACAATTCCCTGTGCAAATGATGACGAATTGCCTAAAATTGTTTGAGGATCAAACATCTCAGGGATTTTATGCCCGTAGAATTCTGTGTTTAATAAAAAATTAGTAACATCAGTTATTTTTTCCGGTAATGTTACCAAAAATGTTTTAATCTCTTTGTAGGCAACAAAAACAATAGGAACAAAAAGCGCAACTATTGCTAAGACTGATGATAAAATCACAAGAGAAGATGCAGCTGTACGGTTTTTCATCTTTTGCATTAATTTTGTCACATAAGGATTAAGTGCGCAGGCAATAACGTATGCCCCGAAGAAAAGCATTAATATTCCTGCAATTTTGGGAAGAATTAACAGCAGTATTACAACAAGTATTATGAATATTAAATTTTTTCCGGTAAAAAATCTTTTATTGAGCATAAATCTCTCCTTTTGTTAGATTTTATCAAGAAAAAGCATATCTTGCAATTTGTAACATGGATAATTTGTAAATAAATTTGTAAAGATTATGTAACGAATTGTTAAGAAAAAGGAAGAAATAGGCAATTTACATATAGATATATACTTTATATATTTACGAGGACTAAACACAAAGGATACTAACATGGGTTTTCTATCATTTGCATACGGCAAATTAATGGCTGGCAAGTTGATGCGAAATCTGCAAAATCAGCAGATGTCCATTCAAAGCCGCTTGAACCGTGTCACCAGAGAAGTCGGTGACATGGAAGATTACCTTAGCCGTGCTGAAAATTCAATGAAAACTCAAATGCAATCCCAGTTTAATAATTCAATTTTTGGTCTGCAAGGCGGATTTAATTTATTAGGTCAGGTTGGTGTATTCGGACAGGCCGGTCAGGATCAGTATAATCAATATCAATCATATATGGCATATCAACAGGTTGTTCAACAGCAATTTGCTATGGCACAATCTCTATGGCAAAATAATTTTGAAATGCAAAGAGATGCTATGCTTGAACCGTTGAAAAACGAACAGGACTATTTGCAAAACAAACTTGACAACGTAAAATCACGATTTGCATTAGCCGAACAGCAGTATAAATCTTATAAGGAAGGTGAAAAATCTGCTGCAAAAGATATGGCACCTGAATTAACAGGTCAAGGTTAAAAAAAGCTCCTTTAATAAGGAGCTTTTTAGTTTAAATAATTATTCATGAATAATTTGAGCCCCCTCATTTTCAATTGGAAGCGTCAAAATATTTACTTTAACATTCATGTTTTCCCATGTATCTTTAACAATAGACTTTATTCTATCAGTATTTGCTCTGCTTGAAATTACAAGAATTGCAGGACCTGCACCGCTCAAAACACAGCCAATAACATCTTCTTCATGTTTTAAATTTTCTATAATTTTATCAAGCCCCGGAACGAGCTTCATTCTGTAAGGCTGGTGAAGTCTGTCCTGCAATGCGTATTTCGCGAGCTCTTTATCGTGCGTATTTAATGCATGAATAAACATACCCATGCGTTTTTCATTAAATACAGCATCTTTCATCGGCACTTCCTCGGGTAATACAGAGCGTGAAATATCTGTTGAAAGTTCATAGTCAGGAATACAAACTGAAATAGTCCAATCTTCAGGCCAATTAAGTTTTCGATATATAATACTTCCGTCATCTTCCTGTGAGCTTAATACAAGACCGCCGACAATTGCCGGAGTTACGTTATCAGGGTGTCCCTCAACTTCTGCTGCTATTGAAAGCAAAGCAGCTTCATCCGCCGGTTTGCCCAACAATTCATTTGCCGCAAGCAGACCGCCTACAATAACCGCAGCACTGCTTCCTAACCCCTTTGCAATAGGAATTTGCGCCTGAACAGTAATCTTTAATTCGCTTGGAGTCTGTCCGATAGAATTATACAAAAGCTCAACAGCCTTATATATAATGCTGTTTTCATCCATAGGGATGTGTTCTAAAAGCAAATCATCATCATTTGTGCTGTTATTTATTACATTAATTTCTATACCTGTTCCCGGCAGAACTGTTTCTTCAATTGTAATTGTATTGTATATCGGCAAAGCCATACCCAGACAATCAAATCCGGGGCCTAAATTGGCAGTTGTAGCAGGTACTTTTACACTAATTTTCATAATTCCCTCACTATTACCCGTTTATTATAACAGAAACAAGAGAAAATGCCAGAAATTTATATCGCACTGTGAAGCAACTATCTGTAAAACCGTCATGCTGAACTTGTTTCAGCATCTTATAGTAATTAGACCCTGAAACGAGTTCAGGGTGACTATTTAAATGTTATTTGCTACGCACTGCGACATAAACCACAAATGCTAATTATAAGTTATTTAAAGAATTTGAACAAATTCGATTTAAAGCTTATAATCAGGTATTATGTATGAATTACACCCGTATTTTACAAATGACGGTTCTATAGGCTTATTTTCGCCGGAAGCAGATGATATTTATCACTCGACATACGGAGCTTTAACTGAAGCATTCGAAAAATTTATTATTCCTGCTAATCTGAAAAATTTTTTACGAAATAAAAGTGAAATAAATATTCTGGATATTTGTTTTGGAATCGGATATAACTCAAAAAGTTTAATAAGTGAAATTTTAAATTTTCTGTATAGCGATGCGATAGATACAAATAATATTATAAAAACAAACAATACAATATGTATCGACAAGAAATATACCAATAATAAAAAATTTAAAGTTTATGTACACGCTATAGACAACGATAAAAATTTAGCTTTACTTTCTCCATTTTTTATTTCAAAAAAGAATAATAATTTTTTTAATATATTTAATATATTCAGATGCAAAAACAAATTACAATTTAGAAATGAGAAAATTGAAAAGATTATATCAGCAAGTAATTTTATTAATTCAAAATATGATTTAAGAGAAGAAACTAATGCAATATTGCTAATGTCCATATTCGAACAATTTAACTTAAATGAAATTGAACCAATTTTATCTTCAAAAAAATATACTCAATTTTTTGACCCTAATTTAATAGGCTTATATAAGTTTTTATGTAATTCAAGTAATAAGATGTATAGTAAATCAAATATAATAGCCTTCTTACATAATATATATTATAAGTATATTTCTTTTAGCTATAAAAAGGCATTAAAAGCCCTAAATTTAATGGATTTTAATTTTTACCTTGATATTAATGATGCAAGACAATCCGTAAAAAATGATAGCAGATTGTATAATTACATATTTTTAGATGCATTTACACCTGCAAAATGCCCATGCCTTTGGACTATAGATTTTTTTAAAGAATTATACAGACTTCTTGACTCTAATGGCATGATTTTGACATATTCTAATTCCGCAGCCGTTAGAAATGCTTTTTTTAATGCCGGATTTCAAGTTGGAAAAATATTTTCAGAATCCTCAGGTAAATTTACAGGCACTATTGCAGTAAAAAATAAAAAACTTATAGAACATGAACTTTCTGAATACGATTTAGGGCTTTTAAAAACTAAAGCAGGTATATTTTATCGTGATGAAAATTTAACGCTTGATAATGAGGCGATTATAAAGTCTCATAAAATTGATGTTGAAAACAGCTCTCTTATATCAAGCTCTCAGTATATAAAGCACTACAAAAAAGGGAGAGAAAATGATTTATGACGTTGTAATAATAGGCGGCGGAACTGCCGGCTGTGCAGCCGCATATACTGCAGGCAAACTCGGATTGAAAACACTTTTAATTGAAAAAAATATTCATCTTGGCGGGACGATAACCTCAGGACTTGTAATTCCAGTTATGAAATCAGGTAATAACCAGATAAATACTGATTTTAAAAATGCATTAATCGACGAATGCCACAGACTCGGCGGACAAATAACTTATCAAAACAATCCTGCCTGGTTTAATCCCGAAATAACAAAAATTGCTCTTGATAATTTAATGAAAAGGGCTAATGTTGAATTATTTTTTGACACAAATATTTTAGGCATAAAAGTTGAGAATAATAAAATAAAAAGAATAAAGATAACTAAAGAAATATTATCGGCATATAACGACGAGATAGATATTCCTAAAAAAGAATTATCTGTATCTATCGAAGCGAGATATGTAATTGATGCAACAGGAAATTGTGTTGTCGGAAAAATTTGCAATTGTAATTTTCTTGAAAAACCTGATGAATTTCAGCCTGTCACTCTGCGATTTATGATGGGTGGAATTGATTTAAAAACTTTCGCCCAGTGGCTTGAAGATTATGATAAAGATAGAAATGTTACAACTATAGAGCATATTGACGGTTATATACATCTTTCTACGGCTTATACGTGGGATCCTGATAAAAAGTGGGCTTTAGCGCCTTTATTTAATGATGCTGTAGAAAAGGGCATACTTAATGAGTATGATACTAACTACTTTCAGATATTTACGGTTCCGGGAATGCCTGATACTGTTGCTTTTAACTGCCCTAGAATTATTGATTACAGAAATTCTTTAGAGGTTAAGAATATCTCAAAAGCCTTGCTGTTAGCGCGTCAGAACATATACAGATATCTACAATTCTGCAGGATTTACTTTCCCGGATTTGAAAATGCTTTTATATCAAATATTGCAGATATGCTCGGGGTAAGGGTTTCCAGACGAATTAAGGGAAAATATATTTATACAATTGACGACCTTCTGAGCGGGAAAAAGTTTGAGCATCCTGTTGTAGTGTCAGATTATCCTGTTGATGTTCATTCAAATACCCGCGGCAAATCAACACTGAAGGCTGTAAAGGACTACCAGTTGCCTATTGAAAGTCTAATGTCAGCAGACATTGAAAATCTTTTTGTTGCAGGAAGATGTCTTTCTGCCGATTTTATGTCACAGGGAGCATTAAGAGTTCAGGGAAGCTGTTTTTCCATGGGAGAAGGTGTCGCTAAATATATTGCTAATCTTTTGGGCTGACTTTACCTGCAAGCAGCTGGGCTGCATTTAAAAGCGGATCTATTGTTGGAGAAAACGGAGGCGCATATGTAAGATCGTTTTTATAAAATTCCTGAACAGTCATTTTCGCGAGCAGAGCTGCTGTTAAGGCATTAATTCTTTTGTCGGCATCACCTGCGCCTACTGCCTGAGCGCCAAGTATAATTCCAGTTTTATAGTCTGCGGTTAATTTGAGTGTAATATTATTAACATCAGGCATATATCCGACTTTGTCATTTTTGGTAACTGTTACTGAGACAGGTGAATAACCCAGCGAAACCGCTCTTTTTTCGGTTAATCCTGTCATTGACATTGTTAAATTTAAGCATCTTGTGACAGATGAACCTAAGACACCGTGAAAATGTTCATCCCCGCCGCATGCATTTATAGCCGCAACCCTGCCTTCTTTGTTTGCATTTGAGCCGAGAGGAAGCCAGATTTTTGTATCGCTTATTATAAGATTTTCTTCAACACAGTCACCACAGGCATAAATATCTTCTATATTCGTTTCCATTTTATCATTTACTTTTATAGCACCTGTTATCCCGATTTCAATACCAGCATCTCTGGCAATTTCAACATTCGGTGTAACTCCCGTGCAAATAACAGCAAAATCTGTTTTAAATTCTTTGCCTGTACCGGTTCTCACAGTGTGAATCCCTTCTGTGTCACCGGAAAACTCTGTTACTATTTCAGATGTGTAAATTTCAAAACGTCCCTCACTTATAGATTCGAGCTGTTGTTTTATTAAATGTGACATATCATCATCAAATATTGTCATAATATTTGGCGCATATTCAATTACATTTACTTTTAGATTTTGTTTCACAAGTGCTTCAAGAAGCTCTATCCCGATGTAGCCTGCCCCGACAATTACCGCACGCGATGATTTTAAAGCTTTTTCTTTAATAGCAATACCGTCTTCTATTTTTCTTATTGTAAAAACATTTGGCAAGTTTACATTTTTAATTTTTGGAATAACTGGCCGTGCACCGGTTGCAATAATAAGTTTGTCATAGTCTGCAAGAAAAGCACGCTGGCTTTCAAGATTCAGAATTAAAACCTGTTTGGTTTCCGGTATAATTTTTACGGCTCTGTTTAATAAATGAATATGAACATTTTTGCTTTCAAATTCCTCAGGAGAACGCACGAGAAGCATGCGGTAATCTTCAAAATTACCTTCAATATAATACGGAAGCCCGCAGGCAGAATAAGAAATATGCGTATCATCGGTATATAAATTAATTTCAGCATCAGGAAGTTCTCTGCGCGCTTTTGCCGCAGCCTTTGCCCCTGCCGCAACTCCGCCTAAAATAATAATTTTCATATTATCAATATACAATATAAATTTTTCAATTCATTAGACATTTTACTAATTTTTGCCGGAAGTATTAAGGATTACACCCTTCATAAATTCGCAGTATGCATCTATGTCTTTCTGCATATTTTCAACACTTTCAACAA
The DNA here is from genome assembly GCA_944323095.1 of Candidatus Gastranaerophilales bacterium. Classification (GTDB taxonomy): domain Bacteria; phylum Cyanobacteriota; class Vampirovibrionia; order Gastranaerophilales; family Gastranaerophilaceae; genus Stercorousia. The sequence goes on along the minus strand of CALURE010000026.1, from coordinate 4,806 downwards.
GATTAATAAGCTCTACAACAATTTTTTCGTTTTTTAAATCCTCGTACATAATTTACACTCCGTATAAATCTATATACGGATTTAAAAAGCTTTAGCTTTAAATTTTTAGGGTTTATTGTTACAAAAGTTAATTTTCGTTATAAACAAGTTTTTTTCGTAAATTCCACTGAATTAATGTCAAAATAAGTATTAGAACAAAGAGAACATAAGCAATTGCGGAGGCTTTGCCAACATTAAAATATTCAAAAGCATTTTTATAAATTGCATAAACAAGAACATTAGTACTGTCCAAAGGCCCGCCCCCAGTCATTAAATAAATTAAATCAAATATCTGAAACGAACTTATTGCAGTAATTATTACAACAAAAAATATTGTCGGTGAAAGCAGCGGGACAGTGATATTTTTAAAAGTTTCAAAAGGATTAGCACCGTCAATTTTCGCAGCTTCAAACAAGCTTTGCGAAATTCCCGATAATCCTGTTAAAAATATTATCATATTATATCCGATAAGTTTCCATACAGACACAATAATAAGAGCAGCCATTGCATAATGTGGGTCATAAAGCCAATTTATATGCAAATGCAAAATATGATTTAAAAAACCTATATTCGGATCAAAAATCCATTCCCAGACAACACCGATAACAACCATGGGGGTTATGAAGGGAAGAAAATAAGCAGTTTTATAAAATTCAGCCCCCCTGATTTTAGAATTTAGAATACATGCAAGAACAAGCGGAATAATAACTCCGAAAATAGAAGTCGAAAGTGCAAATACCACAGTATTCCAGAGTATTTTATAAAATAAAGCATCAGAAAAAATTTCTCTGTAATTGTTTAATCCTACAAATTGCATAGGATTTAGCAAATCCCATTTTAGAAAGCTCAAGCCAAATGAGCAGATAACGGGAATTACAATAAAAATTAAAGTTCCAACAAGCGCGGGAAGTATAAAAATCCACCCTGCCAGCTGCTGATTATTAGATAAATTACCAAGGAATTTTTTCATGCTATAATTATACAATAATAATAAGGGGAGAATTTAATATGAATAAATATGAACATGCGTTTGGCAAAAATGACATACGAGGAATTTACGGCGAAGATATTACTGAAGAACTTTTTTATAATATCGGACGCGGATTTGTAGAGTGGCTGAAAAAACAATCAGGGAAAAAAGAATCTGATATGTATATTACTATTACACGCGATGCAAGACTTCATTCCCCTGCACTTGAAAAAGCTTTAACTGACGGGATAATTTCAACTGGCGCGCATGTAATTCAGCTAGGGCTTGCTCCGACTCCTATAGGGTATTATTCAGAAGTTGTCGGAATCCCCGGATACAATATTATTGCGGCTGCGATTATTACGGCAAGCCATAACCCTAAAGAATACAACGGCTTAAAAATGACTTATAACAAAAGAACCTTAACCGAAAAACAGATCGCCGAGGTTAAAGAAATTACGCTAAAAAACTGGATAAATATGCCCTCTACCATTAAACCATTACACCATTCAACCGTTAAACTGTATAACATAATTCCAGACTATATTAAAGATATGGAAAATAGATTTGGAAATATAGGAAAAGGTGTTAAAGTTGTAGTTGACAGTGCAAATGCAACAGGCGGTGTAATAGGGCCGGAACTATACAGAAAACTCGGCTGTGATGTCATTGAATTATTCTCAGAACCGGATGGAAATTTCCCTAACCACCACCCTAATCCGAGTGTAGAAAAAACGCTTGATACTCTGAAAGAAGTTGTTGTTGAAAATAAGGCAGATATTGGAATTGCCTACGACGGTGACAGCGACAGAATAGGAATTATAGATGAAGACGGAAAATTCTTAACCGGTGACAAATTACTTTTAATTTATGCAATGGATTTGGTAGAAGACTGCAAAAAAACTGGTACCTGCCCGACAGTTGTAAGTGAGGTTAAATGTTCTCAGGTTCTTTATGATCAGATTAACAAACTCGGCGGAAATGCTGTTATGTGTAAAACAGGACACGGCTATATCAAAGATAAAATGAAAGAAACAAATGCGCTTCTTGCCGGTGAAATGAGCGGCCATACATTCTTTAAAGACAGATATTACGGCTTTGACGACGCAATTTATGCAGGATGCAGAATTATCGAAATAATTTCAAAGCATAAAAAAGTTAATCCGAATTTCAAAATTTCAGATATGTTAAAACCTTTCGATGAAGTTTGTTCATCTCCGGAAGTCCGCTTTCCGTGCCCGAATGAAAAGAAAAAAGAAGTGCTTGAAAAATTCAAACAGTGTGTAGAAAGCAACAGAAATATGTTTGGGTCTGATATTAAAGAAATAATAACACTTGATGGCATGAGAATTGTCTTTGACGGAGGATTTGCACTGATAAGACAGAGCAACACGGAGCCTGTGTTTACATTAAGATTTGAAGCCAAAAATAAAGAAGAATGTGACAGGTTTAAATCTTGTATGATTAGTACCTTAGAAAGTATTTTAAAACAGTAAATTAAGAAACGGAATAAAAAGTCGTGAAAATAAATTCAAATTATCAATATAATCATAATCAAAATTTTACCGCAATACGTATTGTAAAAGTTTCCCCGCAGGAATTTGTCCAGTTTAATAAAAACTTTAAGGAATTTTGCAGAGAAAATATCTTATTCAAAGCAGAATCGATGGAACAGGCGCTGTTTTTGCAGCATCTTTCAACATTGCCGCAAAAAGAAAATGCATCATTCAGCTGGATTATTAATAATGCTACAAGGCACAACTTAATCGATTCCGATACAATAGAAAAACTTCCCATGTGTGTTTTCACAGGGAAAGACAAAATGAAACTTGCTCTTTACAATCTAAAAAATTTTATACCTAATTTAATGAGAGTATCAAGGTTTGGCGCAGAAGCTCAAAAAGAAAATTTTCCTCAGCACCTGCGGTATGCAAAAGCCTTAAAACAGTCGGCAGATTTTGACATGCCCAAATTTAAAAAGTTTTTGAAAAAAAATAATGCAAAAAATATTACCTATGATGAATTTGTAAATGAAGTTAAAGAAGGAAAACTCTAAAAGGACTTGCAATTTATTATTTTTTCTGTAATAATTAATTTTGTCAGAAAAGTTACTCACGAATATTTTATCAATAGCTATGATATAGCTTTATTTTGATGTATTCGATAATTTAATAGAAATTAGATTCTGAAATAAGTTCAGAATGACAAGTTAAATGAAAGGTAAAAATCAATGGATTTAGAAAACAAAGAAGAAATGACTGTTGAAACTGCGGTTGAAGAAACAGAGAATGCCGCAGCAGAAACATCTGAAACTGTAGATGCTGTAGAAGCAGAAATAAAAGAAGAATTACCTGTTGAAGAAGAAAGACCTTCTAAAAGAAGATCAAGAGGTTCTAAAAAACAGAAAATTGAAACAGAAGATAAACCACAATCAGAATGGATTGAACGCGTTGTTCAAATCAGCCGTGTAACTAAAGTTGTTAAAGGCGGTAAAAAATTGAGCTTCCGTGCAATCGTAATTGTAGGCAACAAAAAAGGCCAGGTAGGTGTAGGATGTGCAAAAGCTTCTGAAGTTATTATTGCTATTCAAAAAGCTATTGCTGACGGAAGAAAAAATCTTATCACAGTACCTATATTCAAAACTACAATTCCTCACCCGATTACTGGACGTTCTGGTGCAGGTGCTGTTATGCTTAAACCTGCTTCACAAGGTACAGGTATTATCGCCGGCGGTGCAGTTCGTTTAGTTCTTGAACTTGCAGGTATTGAAAACATATTAGCAAAATCATTAGGTTCAAAAGCTCCACTTAACGCTGCAAACGCTACTTTAGAAGCTTTAAAAGCTCTTACACCGTTCTCGGAAGTCGCTAAAAAGCGCGGTTTGACAATGGCTGAATTACTAAACTAGATGATATGATGATAGGAAGGTAAGAGGATAGGCTATTTAATTTAATAAATTTATTCGCTTATTAACCTATTTACTTATACATTGTAATAATCAAGATAATAAAAAAGGAAATAACAAAATGGCAAAAACAGAATTAAAACAAATAAAAATCAAACTTGTAAAAAGCCTTATCGGAGCTTCAGAAGCTCAGCGCAAGGTTGTTGCAGGTTTAGGTTTGAAAAAACAAAATCAAGTTGTAGAACACTACAACAGTGCAACTATTTTAGGCATGGTTAACAAAGTGCCTCATTTAGTTCAAATAGTAGAATAAGAAGCTCAGAAATGGCAAGATGCAAAATTGTTTATGCTGCATCATGCCCTCTGTTCTTCCGGTATTGCGTAAGCGAAAGCGAGTAAGAAAGGAAATTAAAAATGACAATTACATTAGAAGATTTAAGACCTGCAGAAGGTTCAACACATAAAATTAAAAGAGTAGGCAGAGGCCGTTCATCAGGCAGAGGTAAAACATCCTGCCGCGGTCATAACGGTGAAGGCCAGCGTTCAGGAAGCTCTGCTAAAAGAGGTTTTGAAGGCGGTCAGATGCCCGGTTACAGACAAATGCCGAAATTGAAAGGCTTTAAAATTATTAACCAGCTTCAATATGCAGAAATCAATGTCGGCAGAATTGCTCAATACGGCTTGAAAGAAGTTTCTTTAGAAATTTTGAAAGAAGCAGGAAGAGTACATCCTTCATGTGTCGGTTTAAGAGTTTTAGGCAACGGCGAATTGAAAGGCGCTGTTACTGTTAAAGCTTGTTATGTAACACCATCAGCAAAAGAAAAAATTGAAAAAGCAGGCGGAAAGGTTGAGTTAGTATAATGGCACCACAAATGAAAATGCCGACAACTGA
>CALURE010000025.1 GCA_944323095.1 Candidatus Gastranaerophilales bacterium | reverse complement strand
GGCTTTGCGCTTTTCTGGCGCATTTAGTTATACACTTCCATTTGTTCATTTTTTATTATACCTCAAACAAGAAAAAGGTGTGATTTTTCTATAAAGTAATATAACAAATTTTACCATGGATAATCGTCTTTAATTTCCCAGCCGTCATATACTATAAGAGCCATACAGCGTGCATGAGATCCATTCCTATAATTATGTGATGAACAATCAGATATAAGTTGTTCTCTAGTGACTTCTCCTTTTGTTAGAGTATCTAATTCAGGTACTGAAAAATTTTGTCGAAAGTACCATAGTTCTGCAACATCAAAGACATCACGTCCCAATATATTTGGACCGCCTGAACAATTTATATCAACATTTATTTCTAAAAATTGATTATTAGTCCATGGGATAATGCACATTCCGTCTGATGTTCTTATAACCTTCTGAGTATTCCTCTTGCTAAACAATGTTGCATAATTTACATCATCACCGTTATAATTTTTTACGGTGTAATAGTTAAAAGGATTGATATTTATTAATTCTGGTGGAGTTGCCATAAAAGGAGATATATATTTTTCAAAAAATTGAAAAGCTGTAATATTTGAAGTTTGCGGATAATCCCAATTTTCAGGTGGTCCATATTCATAAATCGCAGACTGATAGGCATTTGTCAAAGTCGAATAAATTTTTTTCAGTTTTGTAACAGTGACCTGTTTCTGGTAATTTGCAATTAATACAGGCAAAGTCAAAGCCGCAACAACTCCTATAATTCCAAGGGTGATTAAGACCTCCGCCAGAGTAAACGCAGCATTCCGTTTTAGTGAAGTGTGAAGAGCTTTTCCCTTGTGGGAGAGTGGTAGGGGTGAGGGATGATTAGTGGAAGATAGGAGGGTAGGAGGATTAGAAGATAAGCTTTTTAACGTAAATAGCCTACCCTCATACCTTCCTATCTTCTTACCCTCTAAATTAGACTGCCCTTCGGACTTCATAACATCCGTAGGCTTTAATTGTCTTCTTTCTAATTTTTGTGTAATAAGCCCGTAGGGTGGGATAAGCATAGCGTTCCCACCTGAATGATTATTAGAAGATCGGAAGTTCAGATGGCAAGATGTCAGGCTTATTTCATTTATAGCGGTGTTGGTATAATTATTCAAAGATTTTTTATTAATGATGATTAGCTTCCGAAACAAGCTCGGGATAATATTAAAGTTCAAAACCTTTGTTACATCAACATCCTGTTGGGGGGGGGGCAGTTCAAAGCTTCTCTATACAACATTTTTCATCCTCCTAAATATTCTTTCTGTTTTTATTATTTACTATTTTTTGTGTTTTGTCAATACATTAAAAAAGCCCTTTAGGGGCTTTTCTATCGTAATATATAGACAAAGAAAATTTGTTTTTTTTCACTCCGTTCATACTTATCTCATAGGGTTAGAAATGCATGTCAAAGGATGGAGGCATTCCGTTAATTTTTTCATCTTCCATTCGCATTGCCGAACCTATTGTGAAACTTTCTGCGAATAATTTGTTAATTTTGAAATTTATATCACCTGTAAATACTTCTTCATTTTCTTCTAAAAATTTGAATAGCGGATCTGCAGGTCCTTTTACTATACTTCCAAGTGTATCTCCTGCCTGTTTAAGAGTCCTTTCTCCAATTTCCGGAACTTTTACGTTCATTCCGAATGGTTTGTATGGTCTGTTAAATGAAGCTCCTGTATCTGCCATTTTAATAATTCCCTGATTAACTAAGTACATTATGTTAATCGGAAATGTTAACGAAAAAGTTTAATTTTTTTATTATTTTATTTTACATTTTGTAATATTTTTATTCCGGAGTATATTTTAAGCCTGTTAATTTTATTCTAATTCCTGTTTGTTCAAAGTAGTTCTGAGCCATTTTTATAACTGATTCTCCTGACAAAAGACCGTTATTTGCATCTTGTATAATTGTTTTAAAATATTTTATTCCTGCTTCTTTGCTGAACGGGAAGTTTTCATGTTTTATATTCTGGCTGCCATGTATTGCATTGCACCATCTGTGTGCAAGCGCCCAGTTACCTATGCTGTCTGTGCCTCTTTTTACCTGATCTTCTTTGCTCAATCCTTTATTTTTCAGCTTTAATTTTTTATCGTTAGTATTTCTAAATATCGGACTTATATGTTCGATAGTTACAAGCGAATCATCAAGAAGTTTAGTTATTATTGTTTCAATTGGTTCTTTTTTGTATTTTACAATGAATGCGTCTTTGTTATCGAGTGAATTTGGCAGTTTTTTTATAATATTATTAAATTTTTTGATTAAATTTTTGTCATGTATATTGCATATAATTTCGTCTAATTTATATGCAAATGCTTTGTTACTGAATTTTACGGTTACAGGTTTGCCGAGCACTTTATCTTTTGCCAGTTTACACAGATCAATAACCGGCTGATTTTTTGATTCGGAAGCAAGAAACATAATTTTGTTTAGAAGCAGCAATTTTAATTTTTCTTTGGCATTGTAATCCTGCGGGGAGATATAATTACCTTTAGCACCCGGATTTATTTTTGCCTGTTTGTAAACACGTTTAAGCCATTTTTCCGGCAATTCCTGACCGGCTTCTTTAAATATCGGATGGGTTAAAATATTTGCGGTATTTAATATTTCATTTTTTCGGGAGGGGGGCAGGCTCTTAGATAAATTATTTAGCTGATAACAAAATTCTTTTGCACTGTATTCACTTATATATGGTTTTTCAAGTATTCTGTATTTGCTGTGTTCCAGTAGTATGTCGAAATCTTTCTGTAATTCAACAGGCAGCTCCGGACGTAATTTTTTTAGATTGTGAAAAATAAAAAGCTGTTTTTTTACCAATCTGTTTTCTGCCACTGGAGTCATAATATTAAAAATCGTTTTTAAATCTTTGTCAGGATATGCTTTATTATAGTGTGCTATTTGTTTTACCAGCGCTATACGTTCTTTTGGAAGATAATCGCTGAAATGGAGCATTACTCTGATAAACAGATCATTGTTTGAGGACAGCCGTGTTGCAAAATGTTGAAAAGCATCTAATTCGTGCTGCATAAACATAGAACCGCCGCACCATATGCAGCTTAAGTGACCGTTTTTGGCAAGTTTTTTCAGATCATTTTTGTTGCTTATAAACGAAGATACTCCTGTAAAATTCAAATTATCTTTGTTATTTAAAGTAAAAGTATCTGCAGAGTTATTTAAAAGAGGAGTATAGGAAGGTGCCGCTTTTAATCTTTGAAAGTTAGCAGAAAACTGATTTGTTCTCCCGAATGTTACAGGTTGTATTAGCATATAAATAAAATAGCGCAAAATAATTTTTTTTGCTATTTTGTAAATAAAGTGTTACGTTATGCATCAAGTCTGCTGATATCAAGGCATATGATTTCATCTGAGAGGGTTTGCAAAACTTTTTTAAGATTTTGTATATATTCTTTTTTGCATAACCCTTTTTTAGATAAAGAGATTAATTTTTCTGCCTGTATTTGCGCGTTTTGCGGCATATATGGATTTTCTTCAATTTGTACGGATATAGGGTAGTGGTGTCTTGAATTGTTGCAGTATGAACATTCCAGAGCAAAATTCAAAGAATTATTCATCCCGTTCATACATTTTGGCATAAGATGTTCAAATGTGCCGACTGACGGGTGTATTAAATTAAGTGCGATAACTTCCGGACGTTTTCTCGTGTTTTTTACGACAAAGGCACAGACTTCATCGCTTGAACGCGGTAACCGCCTCGCAATTTCAAGAATTTCTGTTTTAATTTTTTTATTTTCTATATTTTTTATAATATTTTTGAGTTTATGAATAAATATTCTTCTTGAAAAAGGTTTATGCGGCTGCGGGTCAAATATAATGTCATTTGTTTTTATCATTAATTTTCTAAGCTGTCTGGCTGTTTTTTTAGGCAGTATTCTTCTGTAAAAACTGATTTTGTTAAAGATAATACTTTGAATTTTGACCAGTGCAAGTTCGTGAATGTCTTTTTTTAGTTCTAAAAGTTCTTTAAAATTTTTGTTCGGATATTTGACGGACATACTTTTAAACATGTTAAAAACCTGTCTTTCAACAGGATGCATAATTTGTTCAAAAGGTTCAAGTACAGAAATTACATCTGATGCATTCCCGTAAAGTGCATGATTTTCCAGCAAATTTGAGTAAATATCAGGATGAAGCATTTCCATTCCGCAGCACAGGCATGGGATATGGAAATGCAGTAAATTTTTTAATTCTTTTCTTGTCAGCGGAATATCCTGAATTTTACATTTAAAAGAAAGTTTTTCACCTTTAACAGCTTTTTTCTCCATACCGGCACCATTATTATTGTTCAATAATAATATACCCGTTTATTGTAATTTTTAAGCTTTATTTGATGAAATAACTCCTTCGTGAACAGGCGGCGGCTGAATATAGAGCGGTTTTAATTTTCTCCAGTCTGTTTCTTTTTTTGTCAATGCAAGTTTTGCAAGTATTTCACCGAGCGGATAATTCATTTCCTGATATGAAATTCCGCCGAGAATTGGTTGTAATTTGTTATCTGTAATTACATTATAGCTGCCGCTATTTATAACTTCTTTAACTTTATCAAGTTCAACAGCTCCTTTTATTTCTCCGTCACAGTATAAATAAGCACAATTTTTTCTTGCATCAAGTGCAACAAGGGGATTTTTGACTGCAGTTTCCGCCAGAATTTCAAGAGATGAAACTCCAGCAGTTTTGCAATTAAGCTGTTGAGCCATTACGCGTGCAACAGTTACGCAGGCTCTTATACCCGTAAAACTGCCAGGTCCGATATTCGTTGCGATTAAATCAATATCCTGCGGTTTTATGTTATTAGCAGACATAATTTCCTGTAGTGTAGAAATTAAAAATGCAGAATGATATTTTCCGTTGTTATTTTCTATAATTTTAGATGAAAGAATATCATCATCACGTTTTAAAACGGCATACATTTTATCTAAGCAGGTATCAAAAGCTAATATTATCATTGTTTTAACCCTTCTATTATTTCATCTTTGCCGGATGAGATAAATTCATACACACGTGAATCATCGTCGGCATAAGTTACATTGATTTTAATATGGTTAAACGGTGCTTCATTCTGATTAAATTCTGCCCATTCCACAAAAGTTGCCTGCCTGCCTTCCGAGTATTCGCGTAATTCGTCATATATTGTTTTTATTCCCTCATTTTCCAGTCTGTATAAGTCAAAATGGTAAATAGGGATTGAGCCTGTATGGTATTCATTTAATATTACAAAACTCGGGCTTGTTACTTTTTCTTTTACACCCAGAGCATCTGCTACAAGTTTAACAAAAGCAGTTTTTCCCGCACCTATTTCTCCGTACAAATTTACAAAGCATCCGTCTTTTTTTATAAGTGATGCAAATTTTTCCGCTAATTTTTTTGTATCTTCTATTGATTTACATATTACTTTCAATTACTGCCGCCTTATTTCTTCCTGTTTTTTTTGCAATATAGAGAGCTTTATCCGCATTTTTAATTAGTGTTTTTTCATAGTCTTGTTGTTGATATTCGTAAATTCCTAAACTTATTGTAACATTAATCTCTTTTTTATCCGGAAGAATTTTAGAAATATTGATTTTTTTCTGTTCTACCGCTTTTCTTAAACGTTCTGCTACTATTTTAGCTTCCTGCAGAGCAGTATATGGCAGTAAAATCAAAAATTCTTCACCGCCGTATCTTCCGGCTATATCATAATCTCTCAGCTGCGATTTAATTACCTGAGCGGTTGTTTTTAATACTAAATCACCTGCGGCATGCCCGTATGTGTCATTTACGTTTTTGAAGAAATCAATATCAATCATAATTGCGCAGAGATTACGCTTCTGACGTTTCGCACTTGAAACTTCCTGTTTTAGACGTTCTTCAAGCTGGCGTCTGTTATAAAATCCTGTCAGGGCATCAAGAGTTGCATGTTTTAAGATTTCTGCATAGACATTTGCTCTGTTAATTGTGGTTGCAGCCTGATTGGTAAGCTGTTCAAGGTATTCAATTTCTTTATCGCTTAATACATTTTCTGTACTTCTGGTAACAATGCAGCCTAATAGTTTGCCTTCGCTGATCATAGGGAAAAGACCTATTTTTTTATCCGGTGTAAGTATATATTCAGATTTGTTGTTAAGGCATTTTATAAGTTCATATATTTTTTCATCTTTGCAAGCGCCGGGCCATACAAGTTCGTTTTGCAAAAATATATATACAAGATGATCAGATACAAATTTATCAATCATTTCTCCTATAATTGGAACTATATAGGATGTTTCATATTGTGTTTCTATTATTTTTGCAATGTTTTTCATTGAATCATGAAAATCAATATTTTTTTGCATTCTTTCTGACAGGATGATATTTTCGATTTTCAAAGAGATACAAAAACTTGATAGATTTAAAAATTCAAGAAGTTTATCATGTAATTTTTCAGAAAATTCAAGCATTCCAATGACATGATTATTATTAAAAAGTGCAAAGTATGCCTTTTTATCTTCTGCAATATACCTGTTATTTTTATTCAGTTTCTCAAATATATTACTCAATTCTTTAGACTTGATATACATCCAGCTTTTTGAAAAATCCCTGAGAGAAGCTGTTGTTGGGTCATAAATATATATCGCATCAAGAGGAAACACTTCTTCCAGAACTTTTACAATATCTCTGGCATTATTACAGCCATCAAGAAATGAAAAAATTTGTTTTAAATTATCTATCATATTAATTTTCTAATTTTTGCAAAATTTCATCTGAAATATCAAAATTTGCATAAACATTTTGTACATCATCATGTTCTTCAAGTTTATCAAGAAGTTTCAGAATTTGATCTGCGGTTTTTTCATCAGTTACTTCAACCGTGTTTTGTGGAATTCTTGTCAGCTCTGCAGATTCAGATTTAAAACCTTGCGCTTCAAGTCCTTCTACTACAGATTGAAAGTTTTCTGCCGATGTAATAACTTTATAGGTATCTTCTTCTTCAGTTACATCCAGTGCATCAAGAGATATTGCAGCTTCAAACAGTTTATCAAAATCTGTATTTTCATCAAAAGTTATTACTCCGCGCTGGTCAAACATCCAGCCGACACAGCCTGTGGCGCCTAAACTGCCGTTATATTTTGTAAAATAACTTCTTATATCTCCTGCGGTTCTGTTTCTGTTGTCAGTCATAGCTTCTATTACAACTGCAACTCCGCCCGGGGCATAGCCTTCATAAATTAATTCTTCATAATTATCTGCAGTTCCTGCACCTGCGCCTTTTTCAATTGCGCGTTTAATATTGTCGTTAGGGAGTCCTGCAGCTTTTGCTTTTTCAATAGCAGTTCTTAATCTGAAGTTTCCTGCAGGATCAGGCCCTCCGAGTCTTGCAGATACAATAAGTTCCCTTGAATATTTTTGAAATACAACTGCGCGTTGTGAATCTACTTTAGCTTTTTTATGTTTAATAGTTGACCACTTTGAGTGTCCTGACATATTTAATACCTCTTTCTTACTTCTATAACAAAATTTTAACATGAAAATATTTTTCTATGGCAAAAATTTTCTATATTTTATTAGTAAATTATTATGATATATCGTCTTTACAATAAATCTTGATAATTTATAATTAAATTAAAGATATAGAATATAAAAAGGACAGAGAATGAGTAAATATTTATTGGAAGTAGGATGTGAAGAATTACCTTATAAATTTATACCTTCTGCAATTCAGCAGTTGAAAACCGGTTTTGAAAATTTTTTGAATTCAAATAAAGTTGAATTTGAAGATGTCAGGGTTTATGCAACTCCGAGACGTCTGGCGGTTATTGTGTCAGGGCTGGATAAGGAAAGTAAAGATGAGACAAAAATAGTTAAAGGTCCTGTAAAAAAAGTTGCTTATGATGAACAGGGAAATTTAACAAAAGCCGGTGAAGGTTTTTGTAAGAAAAACGGAATTTCAGCAGATGAGCTATATATAGAAGATGATTATTTGCATGCAAAAATCACTGTAAAAGGTAAATCTATTGTTGAACTTTTAAAAGATAATGTCCCTTCTATTGTTTTAAAACTTCAAGGTTCGCATTTTATGCGCTGGGCAGACAATGATGAAAAATTTTCCCGTCCAATAAGATGGATTGTTTCAATACTTGACAGAGAAGAGGTTAAGATAAAAATTATTGATAAAGAAAGTTCGAATGTTTCACATGGACATAGATTTGCACAACAGAATGTTTATATCAATAATCCGGATGATTACGTTGAGCTTATGCGTAATTGCTGCGTAATTGTAGATCAGGACGAAAGAAAGCAGAGAATAATTGATAAAGCAAAAGAAGAAGCTGAAAAACTCGGTGCAGAACCTTATTATACGGATGATTTATTAGAAGAGGTTACGTTCATAACAGAATATCCTGTTCCTGCGGTGTGCGAATTCTCTGAAGAATATCTAAAGCTTCCTGAAGAACTTGTTGTTACTGTTATGGCAGTTCATCAAAGATATTTTGCTTTATATAAGGACGGTAAATTAATTAATAAATTTATTACCATGACAAATTATTTAGGTGATGAGTTTGAAAATATCAAAGCCGGAAATGTAAGAGTTATAAAAGCCCGTCTTGATGATGCTGTATTTTTCTTTAATGAAGATACTGCAAAACCTCTTGCAGATTACATAGAAGATTTAAAAGGCATTACCTTCCAAAAGGGTATGGGAACTATGTATGACAAGGCATTGAGACTTGTTGCCCTCTCAAAACTAATGGCCGGAGATAACAAAACTGTTGAAAGAACAGCTATGCTTGCAAAGGCAGATCTGGCAACAAAACTCGTTTTTGAATTTACAGAACTTCAGGGATTTATAGGTGCTGATTATGCAAGAGTATCAGGCGAACCTGATTGTGTATGTGAAGGAATAAAAGAGCATTATTTCCCGCTTAATGCTGACGGAGAAATAGCTAAAACTATTGAAGGACAAGTTGTTGGAATAGCAGATAAAATTGATAATATTTGTGCTGTATTTGCAGAAGGCAAAAAGCCAACAGGTTCGTCAGATCCGTTGGGTGTGCGCCGCGCGGCTCTCGGTATTATCAGGACTATTCTTGCTTATGATTTAAAGATTGATTTAACAACGCTTATTAATTCAGCACTTTTATTGCTGCCTGTTTCAACAGAGGGTGAAAGTCTTGCTGATAAATTTAAAAAAGCAGCCGGCTCCTGCGTGAACAGAGTTTCTGGAAAAGTTACAGATGAAATTTACGAATTCTTTATTCAAAGACTGATAATTTATCTTTCAGACAGGTATGCAAAAAATGTTCTGGAAGCCTGTGCTTCAAACAAAAATCCTTTAACGGATTTAACGGACTATATTAAGCGTGTTGAAGCTGTTTCAAAATTAAATTCGCCTGCAGTTTTAGAAAGCGCAAACAGAGTTTTGAGAATTCTAAAAGAAGATTCTAAAAAATCTGTAAACAAAAATCTTTTTAAAGAACCGGCAGAAGCAATGCTGTTTAATCAAATAGAAACTGTGGCTTATGATTTGGATTATGATGCATATTTGAAACAACTTGAAGATATCAACCCGTCTGTTGAAAAATTCTTTAACGATGTACTTGTTATGGACAAAGATGTAAATGTTAAGGAAAACAGGCTTGCACTTTTAACTATGCTGAAGAAAAAGTATGATTACCTTGCTGATTTCAGTAAATTATAAAGATTTGTAAACAATGTTTGTAAAAAAGTAAATTATTTTTTTCAGGATACTTTACAATAATACAAAGAAGGTAAATTTAAAAATTAACAATAAATGGTAGGAGTCAACTAATGCTAGACAGATTGAAAAATCTAAAAATAGTAAAAACATTGGGAAAACATATCAGTCCGAAATTACGCTGGCTGAATTTCATGAATCTTAATGCCGCTAAAAAATCATCTGATTATATCAGTATGATAACAGGAGTTGACGAATTAAAATCAAGTTCTGACGAACGTAAGCTGGAAGCAATGGTCAGAGAACAGCTCAAAGAGGAATTCCCGAATATTGAGAATATGAAATCTTATGAGCTTCTTGTAGATGCGGTTATGCATAACTACAAGAAAAAACAGCTTCAAGCTATGGATGAGCTGGAAAATAATTAATAACTCATCAAAAATTAATAAAAAGTAGCACCCGATTGCGGGTGTTATTTTTTTTATATTTTTTTTAGGTTGTTTTGTGTGTACATTGACATAAACTATGTTATTGGTATGTGGGGATTATGCATCCCCACACCCCGCACCGAATATTCTTTTTCTTTTTTGCGATGAAAAGAAAAAGAATATTGGATAAGAAAAAGAAACACGCAGACCGTTTAATTACTGCTAAACTCAACCAGAAACGAGTGAACTCGCTATATGTCATGCTGAACTTGTTTCAGCATCTAATTACTTTACCGCTCAGACAGCACTCGTTTTGTTATTGTTTCGTTAAGCAGTAATTATTAATAAACCCTCCCTGATTAGGGAGGGAAGGGTGGGTATTGATTGTGTAACCCATCCTAACCTTCCCTAAATAGGGAAGGAAAATATATTTCGTACGCTTTTGCGCACCGTAAAGACTTATTCTCTTATTCACCTATTTACTTATTCACTTCTAATAACATAGTTTATGTAAAGGAGGAAAAATGACTGTAACTATTATTGGTGTTTGTTTGGAAAACAGAGTTGAAACAGCTGTGGATTTTCAAAAACTTATTACTAAATTTGGCTGCGAAATAAGAACAAGAATAGGACTTCATCCATCAAGTAATGAAGTTTGTCTGAACCGCGGGATCGTACTTTTAGAAGTTAGAGGTGATGCAAAACTTTTAAAAGAGGAACTTTCAAAAGAATGGAAATTTCAGACAATGGAATTTGAATTATAACTTTTGTAAAGCTTTTATTTTATATATAGCAAAAAATATTTTCAGGGTGTTTAATGCTAAAGGGAATTAGACCAGATGATAAAGCCCGTAACAGCTTCACAATCTAATTTATGTTTTCAGGCGCTTTTGCAAAAATCGCCGAGCGGTATAACAGAAGCTGATAAGCCCAAACGGACAAGCATCTTTTATATTAATGATTTCCACGGAAAGTCAATAAATATGGAAAGAACAGTTACCGCATCGAATGCCTATGATCATTTTGTGCCATCTGTTCCTACTGATAAATTAAAACTTTCATCCGGTGATATTCAGCTAGGCGAACCTGTTCCAGCAAACCGCGTCATGGTTGAAGCGCAAAATATTATAGGTATTATGGCTTCTGCAATGGGAAATCATGAGTATGATACACCTGAACATATTGCGGAGCTTATTCCTCATATGGGATATAAAATGCTTGCCTGCAATATAAATATTAAACCTGATAATCCGTTGTATAAAAAAGTCGAAAAATCTTATATTCAAGAAGTCAACGGCAACAGATACGGAATAATAGGCGCTTCTCCCGTTGATTTGTTTTCAAGATTAAAATATGGCAAGATCTTTGAAGAACTTAATATTGACGGAATTGATAACACTATCAAAGATATTCAGGATGAAGTTGATAAATTAAAGAAACAGGGTGTGGATAGAATTATTTTGTTGTCTCATGTCGGTTTCGGGTATGATCAAAAAATTGCAAGAGAAACTGACGGTATTGATATAATTTTAGGCGGGCATTCACATAATCTTGTTACAGGTGTCAGAGCCGGTGTAAATCTGTTTAATTCAAAATCAGGAGAGCCTGTTGTGATTACTCAGGCTGGCAGAGATGGCAATTATTTTGGGGTTCTGAATGTTGAATGGGACAAGAATGGTGTTATGACAAAAGTTCAAAATAATGTGACAAGTACAAGAGGTTTTAAAAGAAATCCTATTGTAAGGCATATTTTTGAACAAATTTTAGGGAAGCCGAAAGTTGTCGGGGTTATAAATTCTGCTCCGCCGCCTTTGAATAACGCATCAATTGAACCCAGCGGACATGCAAATTTTTTGTGCGACTGTATGAGAGAAGAATTAAATACTGATATCGCATTGTTCGGGTCTGCAACGATAAGAGGATTTTTTGAATCCGGGAAATTAGATACAAGATGGCTTGAGGATATTTCACCGTTTAAAAACAAAATGGTTGTTGCTGATTACTCGGAAAAAGAAATTGTTGATATGCTGAGAGTTTCCGCCAGCTCTCTTGTCAGCACAAATAATAAACCGGGGATTGTCCACGTTTCAGGGCTTAAATATACAATTTCAAAAGACGGTGAATTGCAATCTGCATCTTTTGTTGATAAAAACGGTAAAGAAACTCCTATTGATATAGACAATCCAAGAACTGATAAGATGTATAAAACAGCTTTGACTGATTATTACGCGCAGGGACATGATGGTTTTACTATGTTAAATAAATTTGATTCTGCTGTTGTGTATGACTTTGATGTTTGCAAATGTGTTGAGGATTATATGCATAAACATAAAGAGCCTGTTGACATAAAAGATGACGGTCGTATTAAAGTTATAGATTAGTCTGATGTTTTTTCGTATGTGGTAATCAGTTCGTAATCCCAGACAAGAGTACTTATTGTTAATGCATAGTATAGTAAAATATTGCTAATAAAATTAGAGAGTTTAACAATCATAACCTGATGCCCTGAAATCGTTAATCCGAGAGAACTTATGTCTCCTTTATAGGTAAAAGCTATAATTATTCCGATTACAAAAAATATCAGAAAGATTAATATATATGTAATCAGATAAGGAACAATAGTTAAATATAGTTTTGTGATAATAAGGAAAAAGTAATCTTTAATGGTGAATTTTTTGAAAAGTTTCAGGTAGTCATTGTTGTTATAGTCATAAGAAAAACCAGCCTGCATCATAGTCAATGGTATAGCAAGAAATATTGACAGAGAAAATGCAAGATACTGGTATTGTGTAAACATGTTGATTAAAAGCACAGGAATTCCTGCCGCAAATACGATAAATGGAATTTTATTTAAAGCAAGTTTGAATGATCTTAAATCTGTATCAGGAATTCTTCTTTCATGCATAAATAAAATTTCAAATCCGGTTACAAATAATCCGTATAATGCAAGTATTGCAGTAAATATAATTTTTTGCCATATTGTTAAATCTGTCATATCCTGTGAGTAAAGAGCAAAAAATAAACCGGTAATACCGCAGATTGAAAATAGAGTAAGCTGCCGCTGTTTCCAGTTAACACCGGAATATAAGTATTTAAGTCCTTCAAGCATTCTCGTCATTATTGACAGCCTTTCCTATAACAGGTTTAATCTTTTCTAAATAAGTATTTATTAATGAATACGGAAATGCAAAATACCATGTTACCATAATAAAATAAACCGCAACAGTGTACATCAATGCATCCAGAATATAAAAATCACCGCTGATGCGTCCTATAATATTTATTCCTGTCAGTTCTGCACCGGCATAAATAAGGATGTATATTACTGCAATTAAAATTGAGAATAAAATAAACAGAATTAAATTTTTATATGTTTTTTTGACGGCAGGTTTAACAAAAAGGAATATTAATTTAATATTGTACAAACCTTTAGTATTAAGATTTTCGGCATATGCAATATAGATATAATACACAAAAGCACTGATAAAAAATAGTGCAGCTATAATAATTACCGGAAGAATTTTAGTATGCAGCATCATATAAGATAAAACGGCAAAGATTAAACATAAAACAGCATAAATGCCCCATACGATATTTAATTTTATCATATCCCAGATTATTTTAGGCTTTATTTGTTTAAAGTCGGGCAAAATACCATTATCAATGTTGTTAATAGCATTGTGAAGAAATTGCAGGCTGTATGTTCCTACAAGAATCTCAAATATTAAATCAGCTATATTTTGTTTGTATTGGCTTCCTGTTTTTATGTCGATCAGTGTAGATGTAATCCCCCATATAAAAGCTATAATTACAAGCCAAATGTGAATTTTTTTATTTTCATAAATTTTTTTGTAACTTTCTATAATCCCTGCCATGGTTTCTCTCCCGTTTAAAATTTATTATATCAGTTTTTATACGGAATGCAAGAGATTTATATAGCAGTTAATACAAAAAAGTTTTTTTATAGTAAAATTTTTTTATGGATACAGAAGTTAAGCAAAAACTAAATGAATTAAAAGAAAGATTTGAAAAAATAAAGGAGTGTCTTTGACGAAACTTCTTTAAATGGCGAGTTGCAAAAGTATGAACAGCAGATGCAATCTCCTGAAATCTGGCAGGATCAAAAAAGGGCATCAGAACTGGGTGCAAAAATTCGGGATATAAAGGATAATCTGGAGTTTCTCAATAACTGTTGTAATTTGCTTGGCGATGCAGAAACTGCGATTGAAATCGGAGATGAAGAATTGATAAATGAAAGTCTGATTTCTCTAAGAGAACTGGAAGTCAGTCTTAATAAATTTGAAGTAAAGCAGATGCTGAGCGGGGAATATGATGAGGCGGATGCAATTTTAACAATAAATGCCGGTGCAGGCGGAACAGATGCGCAGGATTGGGCAAGTATGCTTTTGAGAATGTATATGCGCTGGTCTGAAAAAAGGGGCTGGCATGTTGATTTGTTAGACAAACTTGACGGCGATGAAGCCGGAATAAAATCTGCAACAATAAAAATTACCGGTAAATACGCATTCGGGTATGCAAAAGCTGAAAAAGGTGTTCACAGACTTGTGCGAATTTCTCCATTTAATGCAAACGGAAAAAGACAGACAAGTTTTGCATCTGTTGAAGTTTCCCCGATTATTGAAGATTTTGAAAAAACAATAGTGATTCCTCCGGATGAATTGGAAATAGATACAATGCGTTCGGGCGGTGCCGGCGGGCAAAATGTTAATAAAGTCGAAACTGCAGTCAGGATTTTGCATAAACCAACCGGCATTGTTGTAAAATGTCAGCAGGAAAGATCCCAGCTTCAAAATAAAGAAAATGCAATGCAGATACTTGCATCAAAACTTCTTGCGATTCGTCAGGCAGAACATGAAAAAAAGCTTGCTCAATTAAAAGGTGACAATGTTGATATAAATTTTGGTTCGCAAATTCGTTCTTATGTATTTCACCCTTATAAAATGGTTAAAGATCACAGGACAAATTATGAAACATCGAATGTTGACGGTGTAATGGACGGTGATTTAGATAATTTTGTCGAGGAGTTTTTACGCAAAAAACATGATTGATAATTTGTGATGTGAGGCTGTTGTGTAATTTTTATTCTGTGATATCAGAATCTTGCGGATTTAAAATAATAGAGAGAAGGCATCACTTATACCACCCTGAGTGTTTGTCTTTAGCAAAAAGGATTTAAGATTGATTATTAAAAAAAAGAGGCTGACTTATCAGCCTCTTAACACACTTTACACTATTTACACACTAATCTGGAATTTATTTTGAAGTTGACAGTGCTGTTACTAATCCTATAGCACCGCCGATTAGACCTGCAACTAAAGGTTTGTTTTTCATACCCTTAAAGAAGGCTTTGAGAAGATATTTTGCGCTTATTGCAGTGGCTCCGCCTACAACTACACCGCCAGCAACATTACCTGCAATTTTCAAATTTGTTTCTGTTCTTCCAACAGGCTGGCCTGTTAATTCTGAAATATTTTCTTCTGCAGTTTTCTTATCTGCTAATCCCAGAGTTACTGTTTGTAAGAACCCTTGAGTAAACGAGCCTCTGCCATATTTTCTAATGTCGTCAGTGATTGAGCTTCCATATTGTTGTGCATATAATGTTGAAGCACGGTT
>CALURE010000024.1 GCA_944323095.1 Candidatus Gastranaerophilales bacterium | reverse complement strand
GCTTATCCCACCCTACGGGTTGCCTTGCAACGATGGTACTAATATCCCCTCCCTTGAGGGGAGGGGAAGTAAAGGGGTGGGTGAAAGCAAGCCCTCACCCCTTCACTCTTCACTAAAAAAACGCGTCGCATTCACTCTGGCAGAGGGTGCTACGCACGTAGCCCACTTTGACAATGTCCGTCACACCGCGTTTACTCTGGCGGAGGTTTTAATCACCCTCGGAATTATAGGTATTGTTGCGGCAATGACTATGCCGGCACTAATCGCAAATTATCAGCGTCGTGTTTTAGAAACTCAGTTTAAAAAAGCATATAGCGAGATATCACAGGCTGTTGCACTTTTGAAGGTTAAGGAAGATATAAATATCTTTGAATATAGTATGCACTACGGTAATTCCCAACCTGCTTTGGATATGCTTATGACACAGATTAAGGGGGCCTCTGTTGTTGAAGGTTCTAAGTCGTTGTCTAATTTTATTAGTTTATTTTATACTCCTAAAAGTCTTGATAAAAAGTCAAATGCATTACAATATTGCGATAACACAAATGTTTATAGAAGTCCGGGCGGAGTATTTTATTCAATGGATGATTCTGCAGTAAATGGTAGTCTTGCTGATCCAAAGTTATGTATAGATATTAACGGTATGAAAAAACCGAACTCATATGGACATGATCTTTTTGTGTTTGTTTTTACTCCGGAGGGGGAGCTTGTGCCTTTTACGTATAAATGGAATACTACGCATACAACTGAAAAACTTGATGACTTATCTTCACAGTGTTCATATACATCAGGCGATTATCCTGTATCCTGCAGTTATTATGCACTTTCGGATACAAGCCCTGATGACTCGTCAAAAAGTTACTGGAAAGATTTTTTAAGGTAGTTTTATACCTTGCATAAAAAAGATTATATTAAAGAATTTTTATCAGATTTTCGTTTAATCTTGATAAAGTTTCAAGGGTATTGTTAAGCGGGTATCGTGTAATGTTATTAATATCTTCTTCAAAATTTTCAGGTATTTTTGTGCAGTGCAGTCTTGTGTACTGCACAAGTCTTTTTTCTCCTGGGTGGAGGACTTTGTTCACGGCAAAAAGAATATCAAAATAACTTGCGATAAAAGCTGCAATTCTGTGGTTTAGACTTACGTAATCTTTTCTTTGCAAAGCTTTTTCGGTCTGTTCGTAAAAAGATGCTGCAATTTTATTTTTTAGAAGCGGAAGGTTATTTTTTATGATGTTTTTTGATAATTCATCCGGATATTCACCGCTGGCTTTTTTCTGTAAATTTTGGTACCAGCCCTCGGGATCATACAGAATTTCTGAATTTTTCAAATTAAATACAAAGCAGGTAGAATATCCGACAGATGGGGAATGCTTTATCCAGGTGTTTTCAATGGAATTTTCCATCCAGTCCCTTGATCTGTACATCAAATCAAGCTGAACCGGTGAATTTTTCATAAACCATTCATCACCGGGGCCGAAAAAACAGTTGTTTATTTCGTATTTATCGGAAAATTCTAATGCGATTTGTCTGCGTTTTTCAAGGTCTATTTCCTTATCGGAATAGATATAAATATCGTAATCGGATTTTTCATCTGCGCTTTTAGCAGTTCTCGAGCCTGCAAGGGCAATAGCTTTTACCTCTTTTATTTCTTTAAATTTTTCAATAACGGGAATAATGTTTTTCATAAAACATATTATACTACAGTCAAGACAAAAACCGGCCTGTTTTTATATGGGGACTTGTATCGCATTTTATCGCAGATATGCTCAACAAAGAGTCATAATGTCATTCCGAACTTGTTTCGGAATCCATTGTAAGACGCTGAAACAAGTTCAGCGTGACGATTGCAGCTATTTTTAAAGTCCCTTTATATGAACGGTCGGTCTTTTTAATTATTCATTTTTCTGATAAACACTGTTTTTTTCTATATTAAGCCGAGTACTTTTTTGTACCATGAAAATGTTTCAATTTCTAATCCGTTGAAAGTTGTTTTCAGGCATTGATTTCTCAAATAATTTTCAAATTCGTCGTTAAATTTTGATTTTGAACGTTTTTCCTTTGTTGTTTTTGAAACTAACACAGTCATAGCATTCTCCTTTTTGATTTCCATTAGTGACCCCATATATAATTCATTAATTCATGTTCAAATTATAACATATCTTGACAACTTTTTCTAGTGTCATGAAATCTTGATTACATCAAGATCGGCGCTGTGTTTTGAAAAAGACGATGTAAAATTTTGTTAAGAATTTTGGATACAGATTTGACAAATTAATATTACTTGTGTTTTCCTTGATTTTCAATAGACAGCCGGCTAATCTTTATGTATAAATTTTTTATGCTAAGATAAATATATGATTTTAATAGGTGAAAATATTCATGTAATCTCAAAACAAATCCGCGCGGCTCTTGTGAGCAGAGATGAAGCATTTATTTCCGGATTGGTTCGGCTTCAACGTGATATGGATTATATTGATTTAAATGTCGGACCTGCCAAAAATAATCTCGAAGGCATTCTTGCGTGGCTTTCTAATATAGTTATGAAAGAGTCAAATGCCGGAATTTCTTTTGATACAACAAATTCAATTGAGATGAAAAAAGGTCTGGAGGCATTCAGCGGAAAAACATTTATAAACAGCACCTCAAATGATAACGAACGTCTTGAAAAAATGACCGATTTTGCTGTTGAGTATGACAGCAACTTAATCGCGCTCACTCTTTCCAAAGAATTCGGAATTCCAAAGACATCTGACGGCAGACTTGAAATTGCGTTTGAAATTTATGAAAAATGTATTGAAAAAGGTATAGATAACCACAAGATTTTTTTCGACCCTTTAATTTTACCTGTTTGTGTTGATCAGTCACAGGGGGTAGAAGCTTTAAACACAATAAAAATGATAAAGGAAAGTTTTGATCCGCCTGTTAAAACCGTCATCGGGCTTTCAAATATTTCCAACGGCTGTCCTAAAGAAATAAGACCGTTGATTAACAGGGTTTTTGCCTGTATGGCTTTTGGCGCCGGACTTGATGCTGCTATAATTGATGCTGCGGATTTGAGGCTTGTTGAAATGTTAAAAATGCTCGAAAATGCTTCTCCGAAATCTGAAATTGATGAATTATATATCAACCTTGCAGGCATGATACGTGATTTTGACACTCTTGAAAATATTAATTATAATGTTAAATCAAACGAACAGTCGCTGATAGTTAAAGCAGCGAATGTTTTGTTAAATAACGAAGTTTATTCTCACAGCTTTACACAAATATAATTTTTGATATAATATGTATATTAAAGGGGAGCATATATGAATAAAAAATTATTATTTTCAGTGTTATTAGTTTTAATGTTTTCGGGCAATTGCGGTTATTCTATGTCTCCCGAGGCAAATTCTTTATACCAGCAGGCATGTACTGCTGAATATAAAGAGGATTACAAAACTGCTGTTGATAAATTACTGCAGGCTCTGAATTTAGCTAATAATGATGTTATGATTTACACAAAACTCGCGGGTGTTTACAGCGAAATGGGAGAGTATGAAAAAGCTCTCGAAACTTATGACAAAGTCGCAAAGCTTAAACCTGCGGATGGCTACATCTATATTAGCATAGGGAGCATTTACGAAAATCAGGGTAAATATATTGAAGCGTTAAATGCTTATAACAAAGTGCTTGAGATGTGTCCGGAATACCTTTACAATTACTTGAATGTTGCTAATGTTCAATATCAGCTCAGGGATTACAAATCAGCTATTGAAAATTACAATAAGTTTTTATCTACTTACTCACTCCACCGTGAGGCGCGTGAAAATCTTGCAAATTCATATATGAATAACGGCAATTATGAAAGTGCGGTAAATGAGTATGAAAGTCTTTATGCCAGAAATCCTTCCGCATTTAAAGATTTTTTCAATTACGGGCAGTCATTGTTTGAAATAAAAGATTATTCAAAAGCCGCCGGTTTTTTGGAAAAAGCTGTTGAAGCTGACCCTGATAATATATCAGCTCATATTAGTCTTGCATTATCTTATCAGGAGCTTAATAAAAATGATCTGGCTCTTGCACAATACGATATAGTATTCAGACAGCAGCCGGCTCTGCATTCAATACGTCTGGATTACGGTAATCTTCTGGCTGAAATGGGCAAGGATGATGCAGCTGTCGAAAGTTACAAAATTTATATTCAAAATTATCCTGATGATGCGCGCGGTTATAAGAATATCGGAATTGTTTACAAAAGATTAAATCAGATTGATAACACAATTGCAAATTTTGAAAAAGCTCTTGAGCTTGAAAAAACAAACAGAGATATTGAACTTGTTGAAGATCTGGCTGAGTGCTACCACCTGAAAAAAGATTATCCTAATGCATTGAAATATTATGATGAAGTTCTTCTTGTGAAAAAGAATGATTATGATACCTTATTTAATAAGTCATCTGTGCTTCATGCTATGGAAAATTATCCGGAGGCAATTGTTTTATATACAGAACTTTTGAAACAAAAAGACAGTTCTGCCGTGAAAGACAATTTGACAGCCGCACTTGCAGCACAGGGAGAAAAATATTATCAGGAGCATAATTACTCTCTTGCTGTTGAAACTTTTGAACGTGCTGTTGAATCCGGTACAAAAGACAGTTTTGTATATTTTACTCTGGCAAAGGCTTACAGGGAATGCGGCCAGAATGATAAAGCCGCAAAATATTTTGAAAAGGCAATTTCTATGGCTCCTGACAAAACTGAATACAGTAATGAATTTGCGGAATTTATATCTGCCACCAACAAACCTGCTGATATACAGATTGCTTCCGGTGAAGATAATTCTGAAATAAAAGATGTTGTGTTATCAATGGAGACACCAGAAGAAGAAAATAACCTTGAGCAGAATAAAAAATTGATTTCACTCGGAGATGAAAATTACAAAAAACAAAATTATGATGTTTCAATAACAAATTATCAGGATGCTTTAAAACTTAATCCATCCGATGAAGTTACTCTTTTGAAAATCGGTAATATTTACAAGCTTAAAGACGACAACAAAAACGCTCTCGATTTTTACAAAAAATCAATAGTCGTAAATCCGAATTATTCAGACGGCTGGTTTAATCTCGGGCTTGTTTACGCAAATGAAAATAACAACGGCAAAGCAAAAGAATGTTTTCACCGTGTTATTTCATTAAATCCCAATTACAGTTATGCTTATTACGCTTTAGGAATTGCTTATGAGCAGGACGGCAATGAAAAAGAAGCTTTGAATAATTATAAAATATTTTTAACCCAGAATAAAGATGAAGCTGTCGCAAAAGTTGTCCGTGAAAAGATTAAAGTTCTGGAAAATGAAAAGAAATAAATTATTAATTTGGATAACTTTAATTCTGCTGTTTTTTACTGCAGGATGTTCAAGAGAAAAAGCAGGGATATTATTTAATAAAAATCCTATCAACGAAAAAACAATATATGATACATCAACCGTTTTTGAAAAGGGCAATCGGATTTATTATCTTATAGTTATGCCTGAAAAGGTTGAATCCAGATATTTATATATTCAGATTATTAAAAAAGACAATGACTACGGTCAGCTCGGGTATAAATTAATTCAGACAAGAGATATAAGATTAAAAGATGAGGAAATAAATTATTTTACTGATTATTTTGTATTAAATGAGGGGGGTTATTATTTTATGCGTGTTTATTCAAAAGACAATCCGCACAAAATATTTGCCTCGGCGGAATTTTATGTTGCAAAATAAAAATACTCCGTCTTTTACCCTCTTTTATTGTTAACAAATTTTATTAATTTTTTTATGTCTTTATTCCACAGTCCGTTCCAGTTGCGGATAATCACGTCTGCAGGTGTTATACCGTTCAAGGTATATTCTTTTATTGCATCAAGGTATTTTTCTTCACCTGTATCCATTTCTATCAGAGATTTTTCTGCTATATACAAAATTTCTTTTGCTATATCTTTTACAAAGTATTGTCCAAATTTTGTATTCAGGGCACTTTTCGGGACATTGTAGCGAAGTTCTGAAAAATCGCGGTATTCAAAGGGTTTTAGTAATTCTTCCACTTCTTTCATTGCCGAATGACTGTATAAAATTCCCTTGTATATTGCAAGAATTGCGTATTGCAATCCTTTGCCGCTGCAGTCATGATTTCGTATTTCAACAAAATTTCGCAGACGCACTTCGGGAAAATAAAGATTAGCGTGGAGTTTAAAATCATCCAGATTAGCTGTGAAATCTTCAAATCCGTTTTCAATAAATTCGGAAAAATTAATTTTTCCGTTAACAGGAATTGTGCCGGATTCGCGGTTTATAAATATCATTGGAGATTGAAGAACATAATCAATATATTCTTCAAAAGAAAATTTGTCATCAATCTGTCCTACAAATCCGCATCTGTCATTATCTGTATTGAGCCAGCTCAGTGCGCGGAAACTCTTATAACCTGTTTCAACTCCGCCTCTTATCGGAGAATTTGCAAACATTGCAGTCATAAAAGGGGCGAGTTTGTTTGCGATACGGAATTTGTCCATGGCATCTTCTTCGCTTTCGAAATCTATACAGCACTGAATTCCGGCAGTTTCTCTCATCATAACATCTGATAAAATTCCCCAGAGATATTTTGCCATTAAATGATATCTTTTTTTAGGAATAAGACTGATTGATTTGTGTGTGGATAGCGGCGAAACGCCGTAGTTTAAAAGGGATATGCCTGATTTATCGAGAATAGGCTTCATTTGTTTATCAAGTTCATCAATTCTTTTTTTGAGTTCATCAATTGTTTTTTCGGGTTTCAAACTCAGTTCAATCTGGCATCCGGGTTCAAGCGTAACCGTGTCGTGCCCCTGCTTAAGACCTATTATATTGTAATCATCGGTTATGTAATCCCAGTTTTCTTCCTTTGCGAAATTCCTTAAAAAATTACATACTCCGAATTCTGATGAATAATCGGCAGCTTTTGAAGTTACAGAAAAAATCGGAAGCCTTTCGTATTCTATACCGATTTTTTGCTGTTCACACGATTTGCATCCGGATTTGAACAACTTTAAAATTTCTTTTTTGTCTAATTTTTCCTGCGTTTGAATTTTTGTCACATTTACCCCCTATCCAATTATATCATCCACAAAATTAGCAAAAAACTTTTTTTAAAACATTTACCTGTGTGTGGTATTATTATAGGTAAGATGAACTACTACGAACGGGCAAAATATTTTAGAACAAAAAAAAGACTCGGCCAGAATTTTTTGATAGACGGGCAGACGATTTCCGATATAATTGATTTTGCGGATATCAAGCCTGATGATACGATAATTGAAATAGGCCCGGGGGTGGGTTTTGTAACAGAACAGCTCGTTAAGTATGCTAAAAGGGTTATTGCAATTGAGCTGGATGAAGAAGCAATTAAGGAGCTTAACAAGCTTGATGCGCCAAATCTTACAATTATTCATAATGATATCCTGAAACAGGATTTGTCGGAACTTTGTGATGGAAAAGTCAAGGTTGTTGCAAATATACCTTATTATATTACAAGCCCTATTATTGCTCATCTTCTGGGGGAAGTTGATGATTTGAATAACAAAAACAGAAATAAGATAACTGATATTCTCCTTATGGTTCAGGAAGAAGTTGCAAGAAGAATGGCGGCAGATGAAAATTCATCAGGCAAACAATACGGACTTTTGACAATTTTATCACAGTTCTGGGCTGATGTAAAAATAATGAAACTTGTCGGCAGACGGTCATTTTATCCTGCACCGAAAGTTAATTCTGCCCTTGTAAAGTTAAAGGTAAGAGAAAAACCGCTTCTTGATTTAGCAGATTACACACATTTCAGGAAAACCGTCAAGGCAGGATTTTCGCAGAGAAGAAAAAATATTAAGAATTGCCTTTTATCTGCAGGTTTTCCAAAAGAAAAAATACAAAATGCGCTGGTTAAACTAGAGCTTGGTGAAAATGTGCGCGGAGAAAAACTTTCGATAGAAATGTTCGGGCGATTATCAGAAGAATTGCTGGATATTTCACCCACCCGGAAATCGGAGATTTCCACCCTCCCCTCAAGGGAGGGTAGTGATACCGCTTCCCCTGAGTCGAAGCAAGAGGATTAAGGGAGTGGGTGTTTTATGAAAGTTTTACGTAAAATAAATAAAAATACCGTTTCCCCTCCCTTGAGGGGAGGGGATTAAGGGGTGGGTGAAAATGAAATTTAAACACTCAAAAATTCAAAAACAAAATGCAAAAAATATGAGAAATAATCCAGCGCCGGCTGAAGCAATTTTATGGTTATATCTTAGAAAAAGCGGGTTAAATGGTTTAAAATTCAGACGGCAGCAGCCTGTTGGAAAATATGTAGTTGACTTTTTATGCTGTTCAAAAAAAATAATTATAGAACTTGACGGCGGACAACATAGCGAAAATCAGGAATATGACAAAGTCCGCGATGAATTTTTAGCCAAAGAAGGCTATAAAGTAATAAGAATATGGAACAATCAAATTTTTAATAATATTGAAGGAGTTATTGAATATATAAAAACTTGTATAGAATCACCCACCCGGAAATCAGAGATTTCCACCCTCCCCTTAAGGGAGGGTAGTGGTGACGTTTCCCCTCACTTGAGGAGAGAGGAGTATTGGGTGGGTGAAATAAAAGTTCAGTGTCCTGCAAAGATTAATTTGGATTTAAAAGTTACGGGCAGACGCGATGACGGCTTTCATAATATCGAAAGCGTTATGCAGACTATCAGTCTGTATGATTATTTGACAATCAAAATTCAACCCGCTGAAAATTTTGAAATAATTCTTTCCGGTAACAGTTCTGAAATTCCATATGACGAAAAAAATCTTGTCTATAAAGCTGCAATGCTTTTTATTGAGAATACAAATCTTTCTCCTCATAAGATTGGAATTTATATAGATAAAAATATCCCTGTTGCTGCGGGACTGGCAGGCGGAAGCACTGATGCTGCCGGAACTTTATATGGATTAAATAAAATTTTCGGCCAGCACTTATCAAATGAAAAATTGCATGAACTTTGTGCACAGCTCGGGTCTGATTTGAATTTCTGTCTGGAAGGCGGTCGTCAGATGACCAGAGGAAGGGGCGAAATTTTAGAAAAACTGCCGTTTGAGAATATGAAAGTTTCTCTTATCAAACCGGAAAATTTAGGAATTAGCGCAAAAGAAGCTTACACAAAATTTTCGCAGAAAAAATCATCAAATTTTCAGTCAAAATACGGCTCAAGAGACAATTTTAAAAACGATCTTGAATGGGCTTTGATTGACGATTATGGAGAACTTCAAAAAATTAAAGATTTATACCCTGATGCTGTAATGTCAGGCTCGGGGTCGACTTATTTTATTGTTAACAGTGATTTTTTTAAGTCATTAGAAAATTATTGGCTTAATAACAATTTGAGCGCGGTCAATGAAGGAATAAAAAAAATCCCTCTTGATTAACAGGAGGGATTTTAGTTTATGGGGTCTTGATTAAGCTGCTTTTTGTTGTTCCAGAGCTTGTTTCATAGCTGCATCACGTTCTTCTTTTGATGTGTACATTTTGCTTCTGTTGCCGTTGCAGTCTGTGAAGAAGTATCTTGAATTTCCATCTGCGGCTTTGCCTGTATATTTTTTAGCCGGCAGGAATTTAGTGGCCTTTTCTTTTACTGCTGTATCACAGTCTACATTATATTTTTTACCGTTAATTTCTGTATATAAACGCATTGTTGACGGCTGAACATTTTCCGAATATTTAATGCCATGTTTATCTTTCAGGTAATGGACGATTTCCATAATTTCTTTATTTTCTTCTCTTGTTCTCTTTTTAGGATCAAGATTGAAACCTGTACCGTCTTCACGTTTATATTTAGCAGCAACTATACCTGTCCAGTATTCGCCTTTCTTAACTTGATAGTCGCAATATTGTTCATGTTCTTCACCCGGTGTAATCGGACATGGTTCTACTGGTGGCGGTACCTGTCCGGGATCAGGCTGTGTTGGTGACGGATCCGGTTGTTCAGGCGGAATATCCGGTTGTGATGTATGTGTTTCTTTACCCGGAGCATATACTCTTGCTTCGGTATTGCCTTTATCCTTAATAAACGAAGCAATTCCTGTACCTACTGCAAAGCCTAATCCTGCACCGATTGCATAACCGTTTGTTTCAGCTTTTGCTGCTGCAGATGCCGAGGCAGAAGATGATGAATCTGCTGCGCTGTCAGCTGCTGATGCTCCTCCTGCAACAGATGAAGCTGTTGATGCGGCAGAAGCTGCTGCAGCGGCTGCTGCCGAGGATGCTGTACTTGAAAATAATGGTGCTGCTGCTATGCCTGCGCCTGTTGCAGTTGCTATTACAAGCCCGCGGTAAAGATTTGTATTATCTTTTTCGTAACCGATATTTGATTTTTTAGCTATATTTTTAATTACACTTGCTTGTGTTCCTTCTTCCTGTGCAACTTTTCTTCTTTCTTTCAAACTTAAATGATAGTTTGTTTCTTCATCTTCTGCAGTATTTGTGTTTGCATATTCAACTGCTTTTTGTTTAAATTTGTCACTTGAGAAGTTGCCTTGTTCATCATAAAATTCATTTTTATGGTCTTCAATGAATGCGCGTGTTTTTTTCTGGCCGAATATGCCTTTACGTAAATATTCATTTTCAGGTAATTGAGCATTAGCTTTTTTTCTGGCTTCGCGTCTGCTCAGACCTTCCTGTCTGTATTGTTTAACTAACTTATTATAATTTTCTTTTCTTTCTTTTTCTGCTGCTCTGTAAGCTTCTTTGTCCATAAATACCGTAGTATATTGTGAACGCTCTTTGTTGTATTCATTTTTTACATAATTTTTTGCTAATTTTTGAGCTTCCTTTTCATCTGTAACTTTTTCGCCGTTGGCTTTACCGTATTTTAAAAACTCCTGTTTTGTTTCTTCAACAGTTTCTTTTCTTTCAGATTTCGAAGATAGTGTTCTTTGAATTTCTGCATTTAATTTTTCTTTAGTTTCTTTTTCTTTTTTTACCGGATCTGTCTGTGCTTTTGTTTGAGAAGTTTGAACAGATACGACATCAACTTTTTTTACTTCTGACATTTTGTTCCCTTTCCAATTTTCCCCGTGACAAGAAAATTAAACTTTTAATTATCCCCTATGCCTTTATAAAAAATTTTTGTGTAAAAAAATTGCATGATTTAATAAATTTTCTTAATAATTGTTAACAAATACCTCCTGTGTACCTATTCACTTATGTAAATCTATGTTGTATTATAAATTTATGACGGTACTAGATATACGAAATTTAAATCTCGGCTTTATGTGTGAATGCGGGTTTCGTCAGGCATTGTTTGATGTATCATTTTCGCTTGAAAAAGGTAAAATGCATTCACTTGTCGGGGAATCCGGATGCGGCAAAACAGTGAGTGCAATGAGTATTCTTAAGCTGCTTCCAAAAACTGCAAAAATTACAGGCGGTAAAATTTATTATAAAGGCGAAAACCTGCTTGATAAATCGCCGCGAGAACTGCAGAAAATCCGCGGTGCAAAAATAGCATTAATTCCGCAGGATCCTATGACATCACTAAATCCTTTATATACAGTCGGCGATCAGCTTCTTGAAGTTATAAAAATTCATCAAAATTTGAAAGGTAAAGAAGCATTTGACAAGGCTGTTGAAGCTCTTGATGCTGTTCAAATACCGTGTGCAAAAGAAAGAATGAATTCGTATCCGCATGAATTCTCAGGCGGTATGAAACAGCGTGCAATTATTGCGATGGCACTTTGCTGCAAGGCGGAAATTTTAATAGCAGACGAACCTACAACAGCTCTGGACGTAACTGTTCAGGCGCAGATTATGAAACTTATAAAAGAAATTCAAAAAGAAACAAATACGTCAGTTCTTTTAATTACGCACGATCTGGCTCTTGTCGGTGAAAATTCCGATTACATATCTGTAATGTATGCTGGCAGAATTGTTGAAACCGCTCCGGCAAAAGAATTTTTCTCAAATCCGAGACACCCTTATTCAAAGGCTCTTTTAAATGCACTTCCTTCAAACAAAAATTTTAAACTTGAAACTATACAGGGACAGCCGCCTTCTATCATGCAGGATATATCAGGATGTCGTTTTCATCCGAGATGTCCGCTGTGCATAGATATATGCACAGATCAAATCCCTGTTCCGGATAATGTTGGAATAAATCATTATTCTGCCTGTTTTAGAAATTAGTGTTTTATAACACGTGAAGGATTGTGTAAATCTGTTTTTCCTCTTTTGGCATCATCATGCAAATATTTTACTATGTAAGCTGCCATTCCAGCAACAAGAATTCCTGCACCTATCAAGATGTTTCTTTTAGAGAAAAATTTTGCATTATTTGCCGCATTTTTTTCAGGCGGTTTTTTGTACCATTTTTTTTCAATAAATAGAGCTTCTGCATTGTCATAGAAAATTTTATTTAAAGCTTTTTCTGCATCTTCTGATTTATCCCCGTAAAAACCTTTAACAGTGTCTTCGACGAAATCGGCAAACTTTCCGTAATCATCTTTATTTCCCATTTCGCCTATCGGGCAGTCAGAACCAAATAGAATTCTGTCAGGACCTATTTTTTCAAGAACCTGATTTATTATATTTTTGTTTTCTTCTGTTTTGTCAAAAAGGTTTGTAAGCCATGAAAGATCTACAAATAAATTAGATTTTCCGGCTTTAACGGAATTTGAAATATTGTCAATTGTTTTTGACATTTGATCAGGTGTTGACATCAAATCAATATGATAAAGTACAACGGGATGTTTTGGATGTGCTTCTGCGAGTTTTATAATTTCTGCAGGGTCGGATTTTCCGTCGGTTGTTGAATGAAAGACACATGGCAGCCCTTTTTTTTCTGCGACTGACATATACTTTGAATAAATATCAAAGTTATCTTTTACGGATTTATCAGTATTTGTCGGGTGAAACTTCAAACCGTAAAATCTGCCGCCATCTATTAAAGCTTCAATTGTTTCAGTATCTTTGATAATGCCCGGCTGGCAGGATAAAAGCTGATAAATTTTTACTTTCTCATTTCCTTTTGCCGCAGCGACTTCATGTGCGCAGTCGATTTCTGATTTATACAAACTGCTCCCCTCGGGATTTAGTCCTGAAACCGAGCTGACAAGAATTTTTTGCACATTATTGACTTCAACGGTATCGAAAATATTGCGGGTATTATAGTACTTATTCTCATTTCTCAAGCCGTCATACATCGCGCCCACATGTCCTTGAACATCAAATTTTTTCCGGCTGCCGTTAAATGATAAATTGTAATTGCTTACTGGTTGAACTTTCATAATTTTTACTCCTTACATAAAAAACCATAGAATAATTTTTGCGTATTTCGCTATAAATACCGCAAAGAAACTAAATACAAAGTCATAAATGATTTTAACTCCGCTCTGTGCGTAAATCCATCCGCTC
The DNA here is from genome assembly GCA_944323095.1 of Candidatus Gastranaerophilales bacterium. Classification (GTDB taxonomy): domain Bacteria; phylum Cyanobacteriota; class Vampirovibrionia; order Gastranaerophilales; family Gastranaerophilaceae; genus Stercorousia. The sequence continues at coordinate 2,379 of CALURE010000024.1, read as the reverse complement.
ATAAATGACCATCCGTCGTGTTTGAGGCCTGCAATAAATAGCATGTACAGCACCCCTATAAGATGAATTGTTAAAACTCCGACAAGAACGGCATGAAGCATATTCCTGTTTGTGAATCCGCTTTTTAAAATAGAACCCGCAAAAAATACTGCCGGAATATAAGCAAGTATATACCCGAAACTGTATTCCAATACGTATTTAGGGCCGCCGCCGAGTGCAAACACCGGAATAATAAAAAGTCCCAGTATTATATAAAGCAAAATGCTTAATATCCCGTATTTTCTGCCCAAAAATGCTCCCGTAAAAAGTATTACAGGAACCTGCGGAATTAATTTATATATGTGTATAAAATCATTTATGTTTAATTGCTCGGATGAAAATAATGCTGCGGGTAATGTAAAATGGCTCACATTAAGCTGAACAAATGTTGCAAGAATTATTAAAAAAGTACAGCAAAAAACAAGCAGTAGACTGCCGAAAGTTAATCTTATACCTTCAATTTGTTTTTTTATAATCCTTATACGGGATGTAGCTGAATCATTTGTCATAAAATATTTATTTTCCCTTTTAGAGCAGATACATTTTTTTCATATCCTGATTTAAATTTATCGTAAAAAATATTTTCTGTCCACATTATTAAAGCATCTTCATTATTATCCTGATAATAACCCTTTCTTGTACCGAGAGATTTAAATCCGTATTTTTCATAAAGTGCAATCGCCGGCTTGTTGCCTACGCGGACTTCAAGAGTAATATATTTGGCCATATTTTTGTAACATTCGTCAATCAATTTGGTTAAAAGAACTTCTCCAATATGATTTCGTCTGTATTCAGGAGTTACGGCAATATTTGTAATATGAGCTTCTTCCAAAATCTGCCAGCATCCGCAGTAGCCGATAAGCTCATCATTTTCATTAAAAACACTGAAATATTTTGCAAGTTCATTTGAAAGTTCGCTGAGAAACGACTCTTTTGACCAGTGATGAGGCCCGTATGCTTTTTCTTCAATTAAAATTACTCCATCAAGGTCAGACTTTTGCATAGATTGAATCTTAACGCTTAACATATACTGATTTTAGCATGGAAAAGGAATAACCGCTGATATATTAAATTTTATTTACCTATTGATTTAAATAGCACAATATGGTATAAAAAAAGAATAAGAGACTGTTTGCAGAGGGTAAACTTCTGACAAAAAATTTTAATAAAATCGTTACCGAGGATAAAAATATGAAGAATATTGTTGTTTATACAGATAAAAACGAATCAAAACTCGCAGATGTTCTTGCGCAAATTGATGATACAAATGTAAGAATTGAAAATGCAGAAAATCTTAAAGATTATGAAACGCTTAATCCGGGACTGGTGGTAATAGAAAGTGTTCCAAATATCAAAGATGTATTGATGACAACAAAATTCAAAGCTCCGGCGCTGTTTATCGGTGATGTTTTCAAAGGAACTACTGTCAGAGCCGTTATTTTTGATTTTATCAGAACCCCTGTTGACAATATGGAGCTTGTAATTAGAGCTAATGCACTTTTGAAATACAAAGAACTGCGCGACAAACTGAAAGTCGTATCAACAACAGATGAATTAACAGGTTTGCATAACAGAAAATATATGCAGGAACGTCTTGATCAGGAAATTTCACGTGCAAGACGATATGGAACAAAACTTTCCTGCCTGCTTTTCGATCTTGACTTTTTCAAAGTCGTAAATGATATCTACGGATATGAATGGGGAGATGTTCTGCTTCGTTCTATTGCGGATAAATTAAAACAGCTTATCAGAAAAGAAGATATCCTGACACGCTACGGAGATGAGGAATTTTTGCTTATATTGCCGAATACGTCTGAAGAAAACGCATTTTTGTTTGCGGAAAGATTTAGAAAAGATATTGAAAAAATGGAATTTATTCCGGCTGGCGAGGAAGAAAGACATCCGATTACAATTTCCGGAGGTATCTCAACTTATCCTTGCATTGAAAATACGGATGAAGATGCAAACACAATAATCCGTTACGCAGAACATGCTTTATATAACGCAAAAAAACGCGGCAAAAATAAAATAGTTCAATTCTCACAGCTTAATTTGGGTGAATAAAAAATTATCTGCTAATTTGCGGCGGCAATTTAGAATTTACAATTTGACATTCTGAACTTCCGTTCTTCAAATAATCATTCCGGTGGGAACGCTTCGCTTATCCCACCCTACGAACTGGGCTATCCTCTAATTCTCCTATCTTCCAATCTTCCGATAAGCCCCTCTCTCTAACTCTCTCCCCAAAGGGGCGAGAGGATAAAAAAAGAATTTCCCATCCCTCCAGGGGAGGCGATTAAGGGGGGGGTGAATTTCAGAAGAGAGGAAGCTCAGAGGATA
>CALURE010000023.1 GCA_944323095.1 Candidatus Gastranaerophilales bacterium | reverse complement strand
CGACGCGAAGGCGGCGGTGTTGCAGTCCCGTTATACGCGAGTGAGCAAGACAGGGGAAGTAAAGGGGTGGGTGAAAGCAAGCCCTCACCCTTCACTCTTCACCCTTCACTAAAGAAACCAGCATTTACATTAGCGGAAGGTGCTACGCACGTAGCCCACTTTGACAATGTTCGTAAAGCTGCGTTTACTCTGGCTGAAGTGTTAATCACCCTTGGAATTATCGGAGTTGTTGCGGCAATGACTATGCCGTCAGTGATTACGAATTATGAGAAAAAGAAGACCGTTGAGCAGTTGAAAAAAGTGTATGCAACTTTAGAACAGGCATTTAAACTGTCGGAAGCAGAAAACGGATTTTCAAATGAATGGGTTAACAGCGGTGCTAGTGTTTCAGAGGAGGTAATGACACAATATTTTGATACATACTGGCGCCCTTATTTGAAAATTTTAAAAACTTGTAAATCTATCAGTGACTGCGGTTATGAGCATTCTCAATTTTATAATACATCAGGTAAAGATTCAGGAGGAGTTATAGTTAATACTAAAACAAGAACTACTGTTATATTGAATGATGGTACACTTTTATCTTTTATTCCAATGAATTGGAATTCAGATGGTACGCCATTTATGTCTAAAATACAGAAAATTAGAGTTGATTTGAATGGACCCAAAGGACCTGACAGATATGGGCACGATGTTTTTAATTTTGTAATTGATTTAGACAAACATTTTATCAAGCCTTTTGGATATGATGAAGATGGCGATGATTGCCGGAGAGACAGCAGTTCAACTAAGTCCCTGGGTCAGAGATGCTTAAAAAGAATTATAAATGACGGGTGGCAAATTAAGGGAGATTATCCGTGGTAAAAATTATTTCTTTTCGTTTGAATAATCTGCAGTACCGGGGAATTTGTTCTGTCCGGTTGTCATTTTGGTTATCCAGTATTGCATTTTTGGAATAAGTGTTGACAGGAACAATGCAGATATCGCAAAACCTATACCCCAGTTGACAGAATTTTTGATAAAGTTTTCACGGCAGAATTTTTTCAGCATATCTGAATTAATTTCTTTGCCGTGTTTTTCTGCTTTTTCAACGAGTTTTACTGCGTAATGTACAATATCTTCTTTTAATTCTTTTAATTCACCGTAGCTAACATATTTGTATTTGTCTGTAGAGGCATTTTGAGTTGCAACACTGAATATGTTTTGCAAGAATTCCGGCATGTTAATTGCGCCTTCTCTGAACACATCTTTAATTTGATCTTTAGTCAGTACAGCTAACCCTTCAACTTCCGGTTGAAGTTTAGACATTCGCTCTGCAAGATCTGAATATTTAGAAATTTGTTCTGGGGTGAATGTTTTGTGATTTTTCAGGTAATCTTTGAATGTGTCAAGCGTAATTACTTTATGTTCGTTGAATTTTTGGAGCAGGTCTTTGTCAATATATCCGACATTTGTGTTGTCGCCGAATACCTTTTTAGAGAATTCTTCTACACTCATTTTGCCGCCGTTTTCATCTAAAACAGCCTGCATATGATCTGTAACCTGTTTCGCCGCAACAGGGTCTAATCTTGTTTTGCGTCCGTCTTCAAGCTGGTTCAGCCATCTGTTGATATTTGGCATGCTGAACATATAGAAATAAATTGATGTTAAATCTCTAAATAGAACTTCTGTTCTTTCATGATTATTTCTTGAACTTATTGCACGACCGCCTGCAATGCCTGCATCTGTTGATAAAAGTTGATATGTCGGATCGTTTTCAAATTTGTTTGCAATGGATAAAAGTGTGTTGTAATTCATTCCGAATGAAACTTTTTTGTTATCGTCGGATTTCATAAATTTATCCATTGATAATTTTTGTGCAGAAGTGTTTATTGCCGGTGCGGGCTGTTTTTCAGGGTTGTTGAAATGTTTTTCATGGTACACTGCCGTAATATGCTGGTTTATTTTTGGAACTACAAGTCCGACTAAAACATTGGCAAGCAATATGCTTGAACCGATTTTGAGGGCTTTAAATACTGCAATCTGTTTTTTCGTAAGATTTTTCAAGCCTTTTTGAGCTTTAATTTTTTTGTCATCAAACATAAAGTTATGCAGCGGTTTTCTAACTCCGTCTTCCTGAGCATCAAAGTCATAGGTATGGAGATTTAATATCTTTTTGCCGATATGGTCATTCATTTTGTTGAACATTTTAACACCGGCAAACCAGAATAATGCACCTATTGATTCTTCCGTAAATCTTTCTCTAGCTTCTTCAAAACCACCTCTTTCATAAGCCTGTAGTGTTCTGCCGCCTGTAACAAAGCATTCAAGCAAAATTAAAGGTGCAAGACTTCTGCTGGCAATTCCCCGTACAAACCTGCGCGGGTAACTAAAGTTTGAAATTGTTTGAGGGGTTACATTCATATTTATACCGTTATAACACTCTAATTTAATATCCCTGAAAAAATTTTTTTGCCTGTATAATTTTATATCTTAAAAATTTGTTACACAAAAAGTTTTTAACTTTAATTAATTTTTGTTAATTTTTTATGCCGGATTAGCAATGTTTTTTATTTAGTGTTTTTGATACAATTGAGTTGAAGAAGGTATAAAAATGCATGTAAATCCAATTAATAATAATGCTTTAGAGACTAAAAAAAATGATAAAAAAATAAGAGCCGGAGTTGTATTAACAACAGCTGCGGGTGTGGGAGGCGCTTTAGCCCATGTGGCTAAAAGACAGGGATTTTCATTATCGCCTTCTGTTATCAGAAAAACTCCTTTAAAGGATTGGGCTATATTCGGTCTTTACAGTAAAAAACACCCTGATAAAAAGCTTTTGGAACTCGATAATCCTTTAGATATTATAGAAATTGCAGCAGGATCTGTTGTAGGAGGGCTTGCCGGAGGAATTATTTTTGATGATAAAAAACACAGAAAAGCAAAACTTAAAGAATCCGTTAATCAATTCCTCGGAAATATTTTGGTGCCGATAGCATGTGTCGGTGCAGTTTCAAAATTATATGACAAAAACAAATCAAAAATCTTAAGCATTGTTCCGCAGATTAAAGAAAAAGGAAAAACATCAAAAGTATTTAATTCCGTTTTAAAAGCATTACCTGCATCGGTTGCTACAATTGCATCGTTAGGTGTCGGAATATATTGCGGAAACAGAGTTTCTAATATTTTAAATGGATACATATTTAAGAAAAAGGTTGAAAGAGAAATTAAGGGTTCAGATTTTGCTCCGCATGTTGATGATCTGGGGATGGCAATTTCTATGATGTCTGAAAAATCGCCTTTTTCATCGTTTATTCAGAGAATTGTTCCTATATTTCTATGTGTTCCGGGGGTAGAAATCGGTACACACAGAGAACAATAAGTTTAAATCTAGATTACAAAATATAATAAAGCGAACATAACGCACAGCGAGAGCGAGCTTAATACAAACCAAGTATGCATTACGGGATGCTGATACTGCCAGATTTCTTTTAATGTAGTTGCTGCATTTTCGATTTGTTGCATAATTTTTCTTCTCCAATAATATACTTTGTTTGTCATTCTGAACTTGTTTCAGAAACCCATTCAGATACTGCAATAAATTCAGTATGACAGAAAACTTTTTTTCTATATTTATATCTTATTCATTAATCGTTTTCGGGCATCACCTAAACGGTTGATTATTTGTAATCTTTAGGATAATATACAACTATGCAGGATGTAGAACTTTTGATGCCGGCCGGCAATCTGGAAAAATTGGAATATGCCGTTAGATATGGCGCTGATGCGGTTTATCTCGGTGTAGTAGATTTCAGTCTGCGTGCAATGCGCAAAGGCAGCCTTATTACAATGGAAAATTTAAAACAGGCCGTGGATCTGGCGCATTCGCTCGGTGCAAAAGCTTATGTGACGATTAATATTTTTGCATTTAATAACGATATAAAACAGCTGGAAGCTTCTTTAGACAAATTTAAAGATGCTAATCCTGACGCTTTTATTATAAGTGATTACGGAATTTTTAACTTAATAAAACGAAACATTCCGGATGTACCTGTTCACATAAGTACACAAACCAATACTTTGAATTATGAAAGCGTAAAGTTCTGGCGCGATTTGGGTGCAACGCGGGCAATACTTGCGCGCGAGCTTCCTATTTCTGATATTGCAGAAATCAGACGTCAGGTGCCGGATATAGAACTTGAATGTTTTGTGCATGGTGCGCAGTGTGTTTCTTTTTCCGGCAGATGTCTTTTGAGTGATTACTTTTCAAAAGGCGAAAGAATAGCAAATCATGGTAATTGTACGCAGCCTTGCAGGTGGAGTTACAAACTTGTTGAAGAAACCCGTCCGGGTGAATATCTTGAGATTAATCAGGACGGGAGAGGGTCTCATATATTAAGCCCAAAAGATTTATGTCTTGTAAAACAGCTTCCGCAGTTGATAGATGCCGGGGTTGATTCTTTAAAAATTGAAGGCAGGACTAAGAGCCTTTATTATGTTTCAGCTGTTGCAAAAACATACAGGCAGGCAATTGATGAGGTATTGCAAAACCCTGCTGCTGATATGGATAAATACTTTAACGAACTTTTGAAAGTAGGCAACCGCGGTTATACGACAGGTTTTGCACTCGGTGATAACAACGGTGATAGTTACAGTTACAATATTTCAAAAGGTCTTGCAGGTGCTGATTTTCTGTGTGAATTTCGGTCAGGTTCTGCGCCGCAAGGGTTTTATTTTGTAAAGATTAAAAATAAAATGCCTGTTGGTGAAGAAGTTGAAATAATTACACCTGATGAGCAATTCAAGGCGGTTGTAGAAGGTATTAAAAATGAGGATGGGGAAGATTTACCGCTCGGCAATACAAATGACGATGTTTATGTAAAATTTTCACGTGCTCCGAAAAATCCCAAATATGCGTTAGTTAGAACTGTCGGAATAAAAATTCCGGTTTAAAGTGAGGTAAAATGTTTATTAAACCTGATTACAATTTGAAAAGTATTTACGATATTAATCTTGATGATTTGAAAAAACAGGGTATAAAAGCTTTGTTGTTTGATTTAGACAGCACGTTAATGGGGTCAAAAAGAGGTTACTATACTCCTGATACCCTTGAATGGCTTAAAAAAGTCAGGAAAGATTTTTTCGTTGGAGTTGTATCAAATAACAATAATCCGGTTTATATGGCAAAAGTTCTTGCGTGTTCTGATTTCCCCGTAGTTTTTGAAGCGCATAAACCCGATACCAAAGTCGCGGAAAAGTTTATGAAACAGTATTCCCTAAAACCCGAGACAACTTGTTTTGTAGGCGACAGACCGCTGACTGACGTAATGTGCGGCAAAAATCTCGGATGTATGACAATTCTTGTCGATTCAATTACGGCCGATATTGAAAAACCGATTGTGCGTATTGCAAGAAAAATTGAAAGATGTTTTGTAAAAATTTAAATTTGAATTTAATGTATGTTACAAATTCGTAATATCTTTTTATTTTAAAGAATTTTTGTTATAATTAATAATACTTTTGTAGGTTAAATTTTTTTGTATTTTGCAATATAAAGTTAGTGTTCCTATATAATATAAAAATTTTTAAGGTCTCAATGTAGTGAAAGTTTCATCAGTTCAAAATATTAACAGGCATCCTGTGTATTCTCCGAATAGCAGCGGAGCTAGTTTAAGCAGCAGTAAAAAAAAGGTTACTCCTGCAAATATAATGGTTTTAGGACTTGTTTCGACTCTTGCTGTATATAAAATGTCGCATCCTGTTCAAAAGAAGGTTTCCAGATATGTCCAAAATCTGGCAGAAAGCATCTCATCTGCAGCCGGTAAAAAAGTTGAGCCTTATTCATTAGCCTCAGTTATGGATAAAAGTGAGTTTATTGAAAGTACTGTCAAACTAGGAGAAAAAGATTACGTTTATAATCCCGATAATATAAAAAACTTCGGGTTTCAGGCAGATTTTCATATGCATACAAGTTATTCTGACGGTAAAATTTCTGTTTCTAAACTACTAGATGAGATATCTTTGTATGCAGACAATCTTTTTAAAAGAACCGGCCGTAAATTTAAGTTTTCAATAACAGATCATGACAGTGTAGAGGGAGTAAAAGAAGCATTAACTATAATTTCTAAAAATCCGGCAAAGTTTAAAAATGTAAAATTTATTCCAGGTGTAGAAATAAGTTTTGCGCATAAATCCCCTAAATCCGCAAACCCCTGTGAAATATCTGAATTTTTAGTTTACGGATTTGATCCATTTAAGGTGGATAAGTATTTTAACAATTTGCAGATAAAAAGGCGAAAAACTTTAGACAGTATGATGGCTGATATAAAAAAATCATTACCGCTTACAAATTTTGATAAAGATGAATTTGTTAAGAATTATAACATTAATCCGGATTGTATAATGATGAATTCTCACTGGGCGCTTTATCAATATGCACAGACCAAACATGCCGTAACTATACAAGCTTCGCGTACTGGAGCAGATGCATCAAAGATGTATGAAGACATAATGAAGAATGTTGAGGTTAAAAATAAGAATATTTGGTACTTGAAAAAAAATAATTTTTTAGATAATGATATTAATGAAGCAGTTGAAATTTCAAATGTAAGAAAAAAATACGAACCGCATTTTGAAAATAACACTCTAATATTGACAAATGAAAATTCTTTTGAAGATATAATCAATCTTTTTAATGATGATAAAAATGTTATTATGTCATTTGCGCATCCGTATTTTACGGCAGAAAAATTTCATCAGCCAAACAAAGCCTTAAATGCTTTTGTTTATAAATCAAACGGTCTAATTCAACTATCAGAGGCATTCCATCAGGCGTATCCTAAAGGTGTTAATGCCGGCAAAGTTAAAGAAATTAACGGCTATATTAAACATCTGATACAAATTGGAGGCTCGGACAATCATAAATTAAATTATATATAGAGGTAAGTGTATGAAAGTTACAGGGATTTACAGTAATCAACCGCGCAGGCAGGTGAATTTTAAGGCTATTGCATATAGAATGCCCCAGTTCCCGATGAAATCAGAAGCATATATGGCTTCGCAGTATGAATTTTTTAAGCATGCAAAATATTATGAAGCATTAGACGACAAAATTTTTCCTAATAATAAAAATATCAGGCGGGATAACTATTCATTTTTGGACAGAATGCCTGATTTTTTAAAGGGAAGTTTTGTCTCTTATTTTAGGAATTTGACTTCTTTTCCTTATTTGAGAAAGACATCGGATTTAATTGAACAACAGTATATCAGAGTTATGAAATCCCTTAAAACAAGTGATGCAGAAGCAATTTTTGCAGGGTATGATCCGACATGTTCTGTTGGGCTCGGCCATGCTCTGCCAGGGAGTGATTTAGATAAAGCGTATGTAATTCTTAGAAAAAATCCGGATTCTACAACTCCTGACAGAAAAATTGTTGAACAATTTAAGGGGATGATATGGCATAATACCGATCAGAGAATATTGAGCCTCAATCATGAAAATACATTTCCGGAAGTTTATACGCTAGACCAGTTATACAACAATCTTGATGCTCTGGATGATTTGACAATCAGATCCGGTCTAATAAGATATGCAAATGCTTTTGAAGCTAAGAGACAGACTGATTTAAATCCTGTAACCGCAGGTGAATTTAATATAAAACTTGCGGAAAATAATGATCAATATTATATTTCTAAGGTTGCTGCAAAGAATTTTGCTTATTTCCTTGAATCTGTCAGAGACGGTAAAATTATTTATAATACAGATCCTGACCTGTGGAGAAAAATAACAGATCGTTTAAGATGTTCTCCTTTTGCAAAATTTTCTAATGTTACTCAGATGGGCGCTCAGGACAGAGTTTTGAAAAAAGGTATTCAGCCTATTAAAACAAAACTCAGAAACAGAGAAGAATTGCCGACGGATTTTAATTTCTGGGATCGTAATACGCAGTACGAGCTTGTAAAAGATCTGGTAAAATTTGTTTCTCTTGATGAAGGCCCGAGATTTCAGCATTATTTCAAAAACGATGATGACATCGGTGCAAGATATGCAAAATTGAATGAATTGCTTATAAAATAGGCGGTAATATCTGCAGGATAAATCCTGAAATTATGCTGACTGCAAGTAAAATTGCAATAATTTTCAGCGAGTCCTTTACATTTCTGCTGTGCCTGAAAAGTATTAGTATCCCGAGTCCTGCATTTGAAAGAAGCCCCGCCATAACCGCACCGAAGCTGATTGAACCTTTAATCAAGAGCATAGTTAAAGCTATTGAAACAGCACAATTCGGGATAAGACCGATAATCGCTGTTATTAATGGCTCTAAAATTTTTATTTTTCCAAGCAATATGTGCAAAGTTTGATGATTTGCATAAAAATTAATTAAATAATTTAAAATAATTGTGATTACAAGGATGAATATAAAAATATTAAAAGTGTGCTTTAGCGGGTGATAAATAAGTTCTCGTTTACGTGTTTGTGAAACTGTATGGTGGCAGCATCCTTCATGCTCTATTTCATTGTCAGTTTCTTCCGCCAGAGGAATATATTTATTCTCCTTCATCAAAAAATCAATCAAATATCCCGCCAGAACTGCTATAATAATTTTTATACCTACAATCGGAAGTATATAATATGTTTTTGAAGGTTCTGCAAGAAGTATCGGTATTGCTTCATCCGATGTTGCAAGATAAATTGCAATCAATGTACCTTTTGTGATAAATTTTCGGATATAAAGAGTACTTGCAATAACAGAAAAACCGCATTGCGGGATAACAGCCGCAAGACTGCCGATAAGAGGGGCTGTTTTTTCGGATTTTTTCATAAAGGTATTAATACTGCCTGAATAATAGTATTCAATTAGTTCAATTATCAGGAATACCAAAAATAAAAGAGGCAGAATGTGGAAACTGTCAATAATTGCATCTGCAAGCCAGTGCGGCATTCCGATGCTTTCAATTAATCCGTCAAAACCTGCAAACATATTTTCATTTATTGAATTTATTTTATTTAAAAAGTTTATCAGCATAATTTTATAATAATATAAACAAGGAATTTATAGAGCCTGATTATTTTCTTTATTTTGTTTGTGTTTTTTTACTTCTTTTTCATCGCATCCGAGAACTTTATTCAGATGATCAATAATTTCAGCAAAGTGGTATTGCATAGCATGTTCTGACTTATGGTGAATATCGACAATATGATAATGCATTGCCATTTCGACCTGAATTAAAGCCATATTGTAATCATACAGACTTTCAATATATTCACATACTGCTGTTATATAGTCTTTTCTTGCATTTTGCAGGGCAACATAGTCAAGTTCATCTGTTTTATATTTTTCTTCTATTATTTTTAAATTATCCAGAGCCTGAAATGCTTCTGCTTTTGCTGCAGGAATTTGTTTTTCGCATTTTTCGACATTATTGAACGCACGCTTAACTTCAAAATATAAATCTTTTTTGAACAGTAATATTTCATTGTCTGCAAGATTTACCTGCGCATCTGCGCCTTTTATGCTGTGTTTTAATTCCATAATGTTAACTGTTGAATTAAGGTTAACACCAACCTGAAAACTGTTGTTTGATGTTTGTGTTGAATTATTAAATCCGTATCCTGCATTAGCGGTTAAATCAGGGAAGTAAGCACGTTTTATGTATAAAAGTGCCTGTTCCATAGCATTTTTTGTCGCTGTCAGAACATTTAAATCAGGGCTGTTTTCATAAGCCAGCTGTACAGCATCTTTAATTTCAAAAGGAAATTTTTGCGGGATAAAAGGATGAACTTCATACCGGACATTCCCGTAGGCAAAGTCATTATCATAGGTAAACGTATTTGTATTTTTTATTGTAAAATCCGGCTGGCTGTCAAGATACATAGAGTTATTGAGATCAACTCTTGCATTATTGTAATTATTTTGTGCTTCAATGTATTTTACCTGCGCTTCACTAAGATTAACTTTCGCAGTTGCCAAGTCCGGTTTTTTCTTTGCGATTTTTACAAAATTTTCATTAATTTTAACATTATTGTCTGCAATCTGCATTAAAGCTCTGGCTTTCAAAAGATTGTAGTATTTCCCTTTTATATCAAAAAGTGTTGCGCATAAACTGTCCATAAACTCGTATTCGGCGCCGATTTTGTAAAATTCTTCCATTTTAATGTATGCGGTAGTTTTTCCGAAATTCCAAATCAGTTTATTTACGGTAATCCCGACAGTCGGAAGCTCTCTGTAGTGGGAGTTGTAATAGATATTATCAGAATTATTTTCGTTATAAAATCCTGCTCCGGCATTTATAACAGGGAAATATTGTGCCCGTGCTATTCCCAGGTTGCTTTTTGCAATATCAAGGTTGTATTTTTGTTTTTTTATTTTCGGGCTGTTTTTGAAAGCTGCAGCAACGCAGTCAGAAATTGACAGAGAACTGCCGTCAGTAATTTCGACACTTTTAAATAATTCCTCATCATCTTCTATAGCTGATGTCTTAACACTTGCTGCCGGTAAAAGAATAAAACTTAATAATACCAGACAGAATAATTTTTTGATGTCCATACTTTAATTATACAACTTGTGTCAAGTGATGGTTTAAACTCAATTTACATTTGCTAAAAAACAGAGGGGATGGGATTCGAACCCACGGTGGAATTGCTCCCACACAACCTTTCCAAGATTGCACCTTAAACCGCTCGGACACCCCTCTATCAGGTTCATAATAACTTTAACATAAAAATTTTTATTTTTCCAGTTTTTCTTTTTCTAAAGTGTATATTAAGTGCTTTATATTTTTTCCGTTAACATTTTTTATAAAATCTCCGCTTAATACAGCTGTGCATTTTTCCGCAACTTTTATTGATGCTTTATTTTCCGGTCTTATTTCAAAAATGATACTTTCAAGCCCGAGTACGTTAAACGCATAGTCAATAAACCCTTTTGCACTTTCCATAGCATAACCTTTATGCCAGAACTTTTCTTTTAGAATGTAGCTTATTTCATAGTAATTAATATTATTTATAATATCAGGCATCAGTGCAGCCTGTCCTATTACTGTGCCGCTGCTTTTGTCAATCGCCAGAAAATAGCCAAATCCGTATCGTTTATAATATTCTTTATTCCTTTTTATCCAGTCCATTACCTCCATATCATCAAAAATATATTCCCAGGCATACATGACATTCGGGTTTTGAAGCATCTCTGCAATATCTGTGAAATCTTGTTCCGTCATTTTACGGAATATTAATCTTTCTGTTTTTAGAAGAAAATTTTCCATTTAATTATTATATGTTAAAATAGATACTATGCAAAAGGTAGTAAAAAATATTTCAAATGGATTGAAGGGAGAAATAACAATTCCTTCTGATAAATCAATTTCGCATAGAGCAGTTATGTTTGCATCGCTTGCAAATGGTAAATCTGTTATTAAAAATTTTTCTAAAGGACAGGATCCTTTATCTTCTTTGAATGTTTGTAAGTCTCTCGGGATTGAAGCTGAATTTAAAAATGATTTGTTAATTATAAATTCAAGCGGGAAATTTTCTGCGCCGCAGCACAAGCTGGATTGCGGAAATTCCGGAACTACTATGCGTTTGATGTCAGGAATTCTTGCAGGACAAAATTTTAACTCGACGTTAACAGGTGATGAAAGTCTTTCAAAACGTCCGATGAGACGGGTTATTGAACCGTTATCGCTTATGGGTGCAGATATTAAATCAAGTGATTTTAAAGCTCCGCTAAATATCTCCGGAAAAATTTTACATTCAATAGATTATGTTTCAAAGCTTGCATCTGCACAGGTTAAATCTTGCATTCTTCTTGCAGGATTGAATGCAGAGGGTAAAACAAGCTTTACCGAACCATATGTTTCACGTAACCACACAGAGATTATGCTCAGATATATGGGTGCAAATATAAACACTTATAAAAATACAGTTACAATTGAAAAATCAGAACTTGAACCTGAGACTATAGAAATTTGCGGAGATATATCTTCTGCAGCATTTTTTATTGTTGCCGGTTTAATTGTTCCGAATTCAAAAATTATATTGAAAAATGTCGGTTTAAATCCTACAAGAACAGGCATTATTGAAGTTGCTGAAAAAATGGGTGCTAATATTGAAATACTTGATAAAAAAACTGTTTCGGGCGAAGATGTCGGAGATATTCAAATATCTTATTCAGAATTAAAGGCCTGTACTATTGAGGGTGAAATAATTCCGCGCCTTATTGATGAACTCCCTGTAATAGCTGTTCTTGCCACACAGGCAAAAGGTACAACTATAATTAAGGATGCGCAGGATTTACGCAACAAAGAATCTGACAGGATTAAAGCTGTTGTTACGGAACTCAAAAAAATAGGTGCAGATATTGAAGAAACTCCTGACGGTTTTATAATTAATGGAAAAAAACATCTAACAGGCGGAGTTGAAGTTGAAACATACCATGATCACAGGCTTGCTATGAGTTTGTATGTTGCAGGACTTATCTGCGAAAAACCTTTATCTATAAATGGTTTTGAATGGGTCGGAATATCTTTTCCAGAATTTGAAAAATTATTTAATGTCATAACTTTGTAACAAAATGTTAATTTGATTTAAAATAAAAACGCAATTTTTCCTGACAAAATTTTTTTATATATACAAGGTTAGGTTATTTAAATTTTGAAAGGTTAAGGTAAAAAGTTATGGCAGGAGAAATTTCTAATTTATACGGCAGCAGTTCCTATAATAATTACAACCCTTATTCTGCTAACAGTGACGATTTTTTAGCACAGCAGTATTTTGCTCAAAATCCTCAGGTTCCGCAGCAAGGATCAAATCCGATGTTTACGGGGTATTCTCAGCCGCAGGCTGATACATTTCAAAAAAGCGGCGGTTCAGGATTAGGAACAGGTTTGTTACTCGGCAGCGTTGCTGGTCTCGGCACAGGTGCAGGCATGTATTTCTGGGGAACTAATCCTGTAAAGGACGGAAAAGTTAATGATGATTTGGTTAAAGTTGTCCTTAATAATGATGTTAAAGATGTTGAAGCAATCGAAGTTAAAAAGCTCTATGCACATAAAGCAAAGCCGGTATTGAACAGGTTTGGAGTTCTTGATATGGAACAATACGATGCAATTCAAAAACTATCGAAAGCTTCTAAATTAGAAGATTTGTCTGATGATGTAAAAAATTTGCTTCCTGACACTATAAAAACTCCTAAAGATGCTCAGGATTTGATTGCAAAGGCAAAACCGGAACTTGATAAAATAGATAAACAAAAAATTCTAAAACAGGCAGAAGCATTTAGTAAAAATGAATTTTCTCTGGAGCATAATACTGCACAGTTGGAAAAACTCAAAAATATAGAGGCAAAAATCAAAACACTTAAAACAGATGCCACAAAAGCAGATATAGAAAAATTCCTTATTGATAATGCAGAAACCTTTAAATTAAAGGGGACAAATACCGAAATTGCGGCAAAGGCAAGAAAAATTGCTGATAAACTCGGCTCTCAGGAAGAACTGTTGAAAGTTTATCAGGGGCATATTGCAAGAAGAACTCAAAATATCAATGATCTTAAAGCCGGTGCTGAAGCAGCTATAAAGGATAATCTTGATGATGCCGGAAAAGCATTAAAAAATAAAGCAAACAAAGATATTGCAAAAGCATTTAAAAACTTTAAATGGAATAAAACTTTGAAATACGGCGGAGTTGCAGCGGCTGCAGGTTTAGCTCTCGGCTGGCTGTTCGGCGGTTCATCAACTAAAAAAGCTTAAAATTTAAAATGAACTCTGAATTTCAGAGTTCATTTTTTCTTTGAAAAATAATTTGTTTTTAATTTTGAAAGAGCTTTTTCAACCTTCATGGAAATCGGATTTTTTGCCATATATTTTTTTACATTATTTCTGACATTGTATGGCTGGTATTTAATGGCAAGATCTATGTATTTGTCGGCATCTTTACCGCTAAATAAATATAATATTGTTTTGTGTTCTTTTTTATTAATTTTTAATGTTAAAAATTTATCAGTCTGTGAGTTTAATTTTGTCCTGAAATGATTTATTTTATGATTTGGTCCCGTAATTTTAATAAATTTTTCAAAAGACGGTTGATTACATCTTTTGTCGTAAGAATTAATCTGCATATTTTTATCCGTATAGTAAATTGTATTTATATCAAAAAATGAAAATAAAAAATTTTGCTACTTAATATTTCAGGTAGTAAATAATCAGGCTTGCCGCAGCTTAATTCGGATAAAAAAGCCGGATTTTTCTTCCGGCTTTTTTTATGGGCTCAGAGGGGCTGTCTTGCTCTCTCGCATTTAACAGGTCTACGGTTGCCGGCTGCTATGATTTACATCATTTTGCCGGCAAGCCTTCGCCTTCAGCTCGTTCGCGTTCGAACCTGACAAGGCTCGCGCCTTGTGGTTCTCGCCTTAACCAAATTAATTAAAGGACAGGAATAATATCCTGTCCTTTAACTTGGGCTCAGAGGGGCTCGAACCCTCGACCAATTGATTAAGAGTCAACTGCTCTACCAGCTGAGCTATAAGCCCTTATAATTTACATAAATAATTATACAACCTGATTTTAAATTTGCAATAAATTATTTTTTGTAGTAAAATCAGGTATTATGAGCGGGATGATTAAAGCAATGGTAATGTCAGCAGGGGTTGGATCAAGATTAGATCCTTTGACAAGGTTTGTCCCAAAACCTCTTGTACCGATAGCAAACAGGCCTGTTATGGATATTCTGTTTGAAAAACTTATATCAATCGGTGTAAAAGATGTTATCTGCAACACTCATTATCTGTCTGATAAAATCATTGAAAGATACAAGAAAAATAATTTTGGAATAAATTTCAATTTTATAAAAGAAGAAACTTTATCCGGTACGGCCGGCGGTGTAAAAAAATGTCAATTCTTTTTTGATAAAGATAATCCTTTTTTGGTGTTGTCAGCAGACGGACTTTCTAATGTCGATTTAGAAAAAGGTATTGAAATTCATAAAAAATCAGGAGCAATTGCAACTATCGGTATAAAACAAATTTCATTAGAAGAAGTTTCTCATTTTGGAGTTGTGGTTACTGACGAGAACGGATTTATTTTCGAATTTCAGGAAAAACCTTCTATTAATGAGGCAAAGAGTAATTTTATAAATACAGGAATTTATATCTTTGACTATAAAATTTTTGATTATATTCCTGAAAATACTTTTTATGATTTTGCAAAAAATGTATTTCCCGAACTTTTGAAAGAGCATGCCATAAATACATTTGAAGTGAAAGAATACTGGAGTGATATTGGAACTTTAGAGCAGTATAAACAATCTACGCAGGATCTGTTTAACGGAGAATGCAAATTTTCTCATGCCCCGATAGTTAATACAGATTCGGGTTCTTATATAGCTGAGGATGCTGTAATCCCAAAAACTGTAAAATTTGTCGGGAATTCTGTTATAGGTAAGTATTCAAGTATTGGAGAAAATTCTGTAATAGAAAACAGTATTATCTGGGATAATGTTGTAATTGCACCGAATCTTAGAATTGCAGATAGTGTAATTGCTTCAAACAGTGTAATAAAAACAGATTTATCATCTCAAATTATTGGAGCAAATGAGATAATAGCATCAGAGTCTTTGAAAATATAGGGACTTATATTGATGTTTATACTAAACAATGCCAAAATTGTCACCGCTGAAATAAATTCAGGACAGTTTTTAAAATCGTTTGACAGTTTTTGTCATCCCGAACTTGTTTCGGGTTCAATATCGATATGCTGTCCGCATTGGGACATTTTGCACGAAATCATAGATTTCGGCAAAAGCAATAAACAAGTTCAGCATGACGTTTTTATACATAATTAGTGTTAATTGTGATATAAGTTTCAAAATATAATACTTGATTTTTAAACTTTTTGATGTTAGATTATTTATATTGTCTGAGACAGTTAACACTCCGTGTTAATAAGTTTCAATAAAAATTATTTGGACTGTTGGCACTCTGCCGAGAAAACGATTAAGTATCGTTTTCGAGAGGGAAGGTAGCGCAGCTACCGCTGATAAG
>CALURE010000022.1 GCA_944323095.1 Candidatus Gastranaerophilales bacterium | reverse complement strand
TGAGATCCCGAAACAAGTTCGGGATGACATTATGGCTGTTTTTGAGAATATGTGGTGTAAACTGCGATATAACTCCCTAGCAATGGCAGTTGAAAAAATATCTGCCTCATGATATCATCTGTTTGTTGATATAGGAAGAAGGGGTAAATTTAATATGAATTGTACTTTAGAAAAACATTCTAACGTTTTGACAGATGACGCTAAAAAAACTATTAGAAAAGCTCTTAAAGCACTTGGCAAAAAAAATCTCGCTTTCATTATGCATAACGGAAGTTTTCCGTCTGCTAAAGATCAGAATACCGGTTTTGGAAGCATAAACACTGACGGAGGTAAAGAATTTATTGAATACGCATCAGGACTGTTTGATGCAATCCAGCTTGGACCGGCAGGAAAAACAAAATCCTGCGATTCTTCTCCTTATACAGGAACTATTTTTTCAGGAAATCCGCTTTTTATTGATTTGAAGGAATTAACAACAAAAAGTTGGGGGAAAATTCTTTCTGAAAATACTTATAACGAAATAGTTAACAATAATCCTAATAAAGATGTAAATAAAACAGCATACTCTTATGCTTATAAGAGATATGACGAAGCTTTGCAGGAGTGCTGGAACAATTTTAAATCCAACCCTGTTAAAAAACTTGAAAAAGAATTTGAACATTTTAAAAGGGAGAACAGTTTCTGGCTTGATAAAGACAGCCTTTATGAAGCTTTGTCAATTGAGCACGGAAATGATTACTGGCCGCTTTGGAATTCCGAAACAGATAAAAATCTCTTTAATCCCCAGTCTATAGAGGAAAAAATGCAATTCGCTGACAGAATTAAAGAGATTGAAAGCAAATATTCCGATGAAATTGAGCTTTACAAATTTACTCAATTTATCATAAGTAAACAAAACGAAGAAACAAGAAAATTTGCAGAAAAACACAACATAAAAATGATTGCTGACAGGCAGGTAGCATTTTCTGATCGCGATACCTGGGCTTATCAGTCATTATTCTTAAAAGGCTGGTGCCTCGGCTGCCCTCCTGATTATTTTTCAAAAGACGGGCAGGCATGGGGATTTCCTGTTATGGATCCTGAAAGGATGTACAACGCTGACGGCTCATTGGACGAAGGCGGCCAGCTTCTCAAAAATCTTTACAAAAAAATGTTCAAAGAAAACCCGGGCGGTGTCAGAATTGACCACATTGTAGGGCTTATTGACCCGTGGGTTTACAAAGCCGGCAAGAAACCGAAAATTGAAGAAGGGGCAGGTAGATTATATTCATCTCCGGAACATCCCGAACTTTCTAAATATGCAATTGCAAAAATTGAAGATCTCGATATGGAATTGACTGCCGATAAAGAAAAAAGGGTTAAAACCCTCTCTAAAAAGCAGATAAAAGATTACGGCAGACTTATTGAAAAAATAGTTATTGCTGCAGCTAAAGAAGAAGGGCTGGATAAAGATGCAATTGTCTGCGAAGATCTTGGCACTTTGACTAATCCTGTTGCCGCAGTTATGAAAGAATTTGGTCTGCAGGGGATGAAGCTAACCCAGTTTGTGGAAGCCGATAAACCCGAAGATCCATACAGATGCTGCAACATAGATAAAAAATGCTGGGCTATGGTTGGTACTCACGACAATGAACCTATAAAAATGTGGGCTGATCAAAATATTCATACACATGTAGGCTATCTTCATGCTAAAAATCTTGTGGACGACTTATTTAAAGATGCTGAAAACAAAGATGACATCATTGTTCATCTGACTGATGATGCGGAATTTCTTGCTCAGACAAAGCTTGTGGAACTTTTTGCGTCTAAGGCTGAAAATATTCAAATATTCTTTACGGATTATTTCAATGTATATGATGTCTATAATAGACCTGGAACATCAGGAGATGAAAATTGGAGTTTGAGACTTCCGGATAATTATAAGGAACTTTATGCAATTAATCTTGCGAATATCCTTAAACTTGCAATAATTGCAAGAGGGCATGAGTTTGCTGAAAAAAATCAAAAATTGATTGAAAAACTTGATGAATTGCAGCAGAATTAATCGGAGAAATTAATGAAAAAACTTTTAATAACGTTATGTTTACTGGCTAATACGGGTTTTGCACTTTGTGCGGAACCCGCCATGCCTTATGAACCGCCGACAGAGGCAAAACTTGAATACAACCGCGGAATTGATTTTTATAAAATAGGGCAATACGACCGTGCAATGGCTTCATTCAGACAGGCAATAAATCTCGATCCTAATTATATTGATGCTTATTATAATCTTGGTTCTATTCTTGAGTATCTAAAACAGGATGAGGCTGCGCTTGCAGTATTCAAGCAGATAATAGTCAGAAAACCGGATGATTACGAATCTGTATATAAGGCAGCAAATCTTAGCAGCAGACTCGGTCAACAGGATAAGGCAAAAACTTATCTTTCATTAATTCCTCCAGAAAGCGGTGTTTATGCAAAAGCACAGAAACTTGCATCATCCTTAAACACTGATATGCAGACTGTTAAAACAGAACAAGTAAAGGCGCAGCAGCCTGATAAACCAAATATTGAACAGACAAACGGCATGTATAATGACATTGCCAGCCCCACAGGAATTACTTCTGACAGCAACGGGAATATTTATGTCGCCTGTTTCTCCGATAATATGATTTATAAAATTACACCGGACGGTAAAAAAATAATTTTCATTAAAGATGCAAAGCTTAACGGACCTATAGGTATGGTCAGCGATTCTGCAGGCAATATTTATGTTTCAAATTATAACAATAATAATGTTGTAAAAATTTCCGCAAACGGTGCAATTTCTGTTCTTATATCAAATATTCAAAAACCTTACGGACTGCATATCAACGGAGATTTGCTTTTTGTATCCTCGCAGGGTTCAAATTCGGTATTGAGATATAAGCTATGATTGTGAATTTCAAAATTTTAGAGTCAGGGTTGTTTCAAAAACGAGCCTGATTTTTTTATTCTTTCACCCCGCCCTGCAAAATATCCGAGATAAAATATTTTTTTCCGAGCAAAAATACTCCTATTACAGGAATTGTACATATAACCGAGCATGCCAGAAGATTTCCCCATAAAGTCAATTCTCTGAAACTTCCTTTATATATTGCAAGCCCGACAGGCAAAGTCCGCATACTTTCGCTGTTTGTGATAATTAACGGCCACATGAAGCTGTTCCATGATGTTACAAATGTAAATATTGCCAAAGTTACAACTGTCGGAAGTGCCAGCGGTAATGCAATTTTAAAAAATATTTGAAAAAGATTACATCCGTCAATTCTGGCAGATTCTTCAAGATCTTTCGGAAAACCGAGAAAGTACTGCCGCATCAAAAATACCCCGAACCCCCCGAACAATGCGGGTAAAATTAGTGCCTGATATGTATCTACCAGATGAAGCTCACGCATTAGAAAAAATAGCGGTATAATGTTAACCTGCGGCGGTACAAGCATTGTAATCAGTATTAAAAGAAATAGAGCATCTCTGTATTTGAAATTGAGCCTTGCAAATGCATAACCCGCTAACGAAGCAAAAATTACCTGTCCGGCTGTTGTGATGACAGAGACTAATAGACTATTAAAAAAGTAAAGCCCTATTGGAATTTCCCTAAAAACATTTTTGTAGTTCTCAAATGTTAAACCGCTGTGGAAAATTCTTCCGGCATGTGAAAATATTTCATTATTCTCCGTAAATGACATGTTAATCATTGCAAAAAAAGGATAAAGCATGCTTGCCGCAATTAAAATAAGAGTCAAATAGCCTAAAAATATCCTTATTTTTTTCATAGGTTTATTATAACACGATTTATTCTATTCTTCCGGCTCTTTCAAAATATCAGCGTATTTTTGCAATTCATCAAGAAGCGGTTTGTATTTTTCGTTTAATTCTGCCCTTGTTTTATCTCTGATGTCGGCAGATGAAGCCATAACTTCCATATCAATTTTTGCTTGAAGTGCCTGTTTTAGTAATTCCGGAATATTTAAGGCTGTCGGATTTTCGCTGGCAAGATTTTTGTAATATTTATCCAGATAATCAGAACTGATACGCTCCTTCCAGTTTTCATCCCTGTCAGAGCCGCCTATATTATAGGTCACATCTGTTATTCCCAAAAGATCAGCAAATGATATCTGAAATTTCGGAGTTGTCAAAAGCTCTGCAAATTTAGCCCGAATTCTTGCTCTATCATTTGTGTTATATAAATTTTCCAGTTCATTCCTGATAGTTCCTATGTTTTGCCGCCCGTCATCCGAATTTAAATATTTTGCAAGATAATTAGCTTCCCAGGCATAATCCTCTCTTGTGTATTCTCCTTTACTGCCGTTTTGTAAAGTTCCCTGACGCTGCATATAGGTCATGGCAGGAATGTTATCGTGAGAACCTACAAGATACCAGTCGCCTTTTCTTGTTGTCTGCATTACATCTTTTGCCCTGTACCAGTCAAGATTCATAATTTTCGGCAAATTAAGTTCTCTTTCATAAATTTGAACAAATCTTGAAGGATAGCTGCATATATCTTCCCAGACAGGCATGTCAGGAGTAATGTCATGCTCTTTCAGCGCAGGAAGTATAAGTTTTGTTAATAATTTCGGATAATCCCAGTATTTATCATATTCATTGCCTTTAGCATCAACAAGTTCCGAAATATATTTTTCAACATCTCTGTTTTTGCCGTTTCCATTTACAAAAGCCGCATCCGGTGCATGTTTGCTCATTAAATACGGTTCAATAAGACCCATTGCATGGTCTATTCTTATATTTTCGCAGTATTCAAGGGCAAAATTTATTTTTTCCTGCAAAAATTTTCCGCCTATATTCAATTCATATTTATCGTTTTTGAATATTTTTTTAGGATCAATAACAGGTATATACCATCTTTGAGATACATTACTACTCTCCCGCGCCCCCATTTCCCAATCTTTCAGGAACGCTTCTTTATACCGCCATCTGTCCATTTTAGAACAGCCCACAAGAAGATCGTTATAATATTTAAAACCTATTGTTTCGCGCCATTCTTTGTTTTCTTTGATTTGTTTTGCGGTCAGAAATTGTTCAAATTTATACTCATCTATTGTATTTTTATTAGTTTTCTTTATATCTCTGTATCTTTTTACGGCTTCCGGCCTGCCGTGTCTGAAATTTACCATTAAATCACTATCAAGTTTATTATCCCACTTATCAGAATCATCTGTATTATAGTGTTTTGATAAAATTTTAAAAATACCTTCTTCTTCAAGCCTGTTATTATGCTTTTGCAAAAAGACATTAAATTCTTTATTCAACGAAATAGCCTGCGGCTGGCCTTTGGAAAGGTTTGCTTTAAAGTTCTTATAAGCTTCATTTAATGCAGTATCGTATATTTTCACAGCTTCTTCAAAGTCTGTCATGTCAAAATTTTTATCAGTTATCTGAGGTTTTTTCGTGATTTTATTGAAAGTTTCTTCTGATAGGATTTTACCGTATTTATCGCCAGTAAGTTCTTCAAGATCAACAAACAGCCTGTTTTTTGCAAAAGCAGATGAATTATACGGTGAATGCAGTATTTCACCGTTTTTATATTCTAATTCACCTCCCGGACCGAGCTGATTTCCGTTAAAACCGTACAATGAAAGAAATTTTATGTATTCTTTTGCAGCGCTGCCGTATGGAGAACCTATACAGGAACTGTAATTTAAATCAGGGAAACAGGAACCATGGGTTATTACTACTCTTTCTTTTGCTCCTATAGCGTCATATGCCTTTGTGACTGCAGATTTTAACCCCGGTTCTTCGTCTTTTGTCGGACGTCTCTCAAATGAAATTTTATTGCTAATCCCTAATACTTGCATGTTTATTTTAAAACCCGTAAAAAAAATTTTTGCTATTATATGTTAAATTTCTGAAATTATTTCAATTTGTGCATTGCAGCCGATTTCTTCTCTTGCAAGAACGGTAATATTATTCATGTAGCTGCTAAGAAGCGTAAAAAGCAAATGCCTGAATTCCAGCGGTACTATTAATATTGGTTTTACAGTATTATATTGTTTTATTTTCTGGTTAAGCTTTTGCGCTAATTTTTCGGCAAATCCGGCATCAATGCGAATAATAGAATCATCGCTTTCGTCAAAATCGGGCATGAATTTATCAAGAGTTTTATCTGATATTTCAAAAGCAGAAATTATGCCGTCACTGTTGCGGTTTGCCATGCAAATATTTCTGGATAGCGACAGCCTTATTTTTTTGACAAGATCAGATTTTGTACTGTCATGGATGTAATCATTAATTTTTTCAAAAATAAATGTTATGTCTTTTATTGAAATATGCTCTCTTATCAAACTAGTCAGTATAAATCTGAGATCAGAAAGATTTATAATATCCGGTATAATATTTTCCACAAGATATTCATTAGAATTGCTGACTACATCTATATATTTTTCCAGCTGTTCATAATCCAGTAGATCATCAACATATTTTACAGCACAGAATTCAAGCGCACGTGTAATAAACTCTGAGCCTGACATGCCCTTTTGCCAGAAATCTTTTGTTTTTTCTTTTTCAATCCAAATTATTGGACGACCGGTTATTTTATCTATATCAGATATAGAATTTTTAATTTTTTTCTCAAGATGCAGTTCATCTGCAAAGAACATTAAATATTGCGGATAAACAGATGCTTTAAAAACTTCAAGCCCTCTTATTTTTATACAAAATTCAAAAGGATTAAGGTTTTCATCATCTTTAAAAACAATTTTAGGAATGATATAACCGAGTTCTTCAGTTAATTTTAACCTTAATTTGACGGTTTCGGCAACAAGTTCTTCTTCTGTTATTTCCTGATCAGGATCAATATAACCCAGAATTTCTTCACTTAAAAGAATAGAAAGTTTATCTTCTTTTAATTTGGAGTACATAGCGTTAGGAGATGTAGCTCCCGCAAGTTTGATTTTCAATTCATCAAGTTCTTTTAAACCTGCAGAAATTTTGTCGTTAAGTTTTTTTCTGCTTACAGATGCCGGAGCTTCCCCTTCCAGTTCTTTTTTTATTTTTGAAATTTTGGCTTTCTGGTCTCTTATTTTACTCTGTATATCAAGGCAGATTTCATATGGCGAAAGTTCCGGAGAAAGCATTTTTTCCATCTGGCTTTTAAAAGAAGAAATGTTTATAGTATCAGCATTAATATCGTTAATTCCTGATTCTGCTTCTTTCATAAAAATGCAGTGGCATAAAATTTGTCCGTCATTGCTTTCTGTTTCCTGCATGCTGTATAATTCCCAGTTATTCATAGACATTTCATTAAGAAGATTTTGCAGTTCCTGGGTATTTTCGCTGGAACAAGTTTTTATTACGTACTGCATTTTTTTATACATAATTACTCCTTATTTTTTATCATTCGCAATTAAAATTTTTAATGCTTCAATTGCTGTTTTTATGGCTTTATCTGTGTCATGTTCAACAGGATTGTCAAGATTTAATTTTTCTCTTTCCTGATTTGCAACTGTTAAAAATACAGAACCGACTTTTACTTTTAAAAAACTGCCTGCTGTAAAAAGTGCAGCTGATTCCATTTCTGATGCCAGACATCCGAGTTTTTTCCAGGCTTCCCATTTATTAATGAGTTCGTAATTTACAGGCATGATTTCAGGATTATGCTGACCGTAAAAAGAGTCTTTGCATTGAACGATACCTGTATGATAAAAATATCCGAGCTTTTGTGCTGATTTAACAAGAGAATTTACAACATCTAAATTAGCAACTGCCGGAAATTCTATCGGGGCATATTCTCTGGATGTTCCTTCCATTCTGACTGCACCTGTTGCAATCACAATATCACCGCCTTTGACGTTAATATCAATACCGCCACAGGTGCCAACCCTTATAAATGTGTCCGCTCCTGTTTTTACAAGCTCCTGTAATGCGATAACCGCAGAAGGACCTCCTATACCTGTGGATGTTACACTAACCCTTTCACCGTTTAGAAATCCTGTATATGTAGTAAATTCGCGTCTGTCAGCAATGAGTTCCGGTTTATCAAAATATTGTGCAATTTTTTCGCATCGTTTAGGATCTCCGGGCAATATAACGTATTTGCCCGGATCGCCTTCCCTCAAACCTATATGATATTGTTCTCCGTTTTCGGAATATTTCATATTTCTCCTTTAAAACTGACCGCTTTTTAATTTTTGTATTACAAGATCGGAAATGTCAACCCCTCCTACAAAAATTACTCTGTAATCAACAACAGCATCAAGTTTTTGTTCTACAAGAACCTGTTTTGTTGCAGCCTGTATTTTATTATAAACCTGTTCTTCTTTTTGTGCTTTTAATTTCATATAAGCATCCTGTTTAAGTTTAAATTCTCTGGCTGTCTGTTCTTCAAAATTTTGTTTTTTGAGCGGAGTATCCAGTGATTTATATTGTTTTTCTTTATCAACCATATATTGCTGCATTTCAAGAGCCTTTGCATCAATTTCTTTTACGGCTTGCTGGGCAAATGGAAATCCCTCCTGAACTTTCTGGTAATCAATGTAACCAAGTCCTGCAGCATTTGCATTTTGACTGCCTATTGCCAGAAATAATCCTGCTGTCATTAACGCTGCTGTTAATTTAAATTTTTTCATTTTAAACCTCCTGAAATTTTATGTTATTAGTACATTATATCGCCAACACCAAAAGTAAAGTATCCGCCTCTGTTTCCGTTGTCGCCGGGGTTTGTAAGCGGAATACCGTAATCAACCGATAACGGCCCCATACCCGGAATATAAAGTTTTAAACCGATACCTGCTGATACCGCATACAAAGGTCTGTCGTATATCTGATCCGTAATTGACGGGTTGAATATTTTACCTGCATCAGCCCAGACAGTAAATCTAAGGTTATTTAAGAAGTTAATTCTTGTTCTGTCAAGAAAAGGTATCGGGGTTGCAAATTCCGCACTACCCATAATGAAGGCATCGCCGGTACCGACACCGCTCATTTTGAAACCTCTGATTGTATAAGGACCGCCTAATCTGTATGCCATTACCTCGGGCATGTTGTCACCGTGAAGTTTACCGCCGCCTTTTGCAGTGAATGATAATGAAGATTTTTTACCGACAGGAATATACTGTTTTACCATACCGGTTAATTTACCGTGAGTTTTGTCAAAATCAATTACACCGATTTCTTCATCAAATCTCAAACTTGCCATTGTACCTTTTCTTGTAACGGTTGCGCTGTCGCGGGTATCATACAAAAGAGCCGGACTGAGCGACAGGAAAAATCCGCCGTCTAATTGTCTTGCACGTTCAGATATCGGAATATTGTATCTTGAGTACAGATTGCTGATTTTTCTTCCATCACCTTCCGACACATCAATATTTTCAACCCCGAGTGAGAATGTGCTTGTTACATGTTTGTTAAACTTCATTCTGTGTGCAACAGTAGCTTCAGCTCCCACACGTCTTTCTATTGCCAGCGGAACCTGATATGATCCAAAGTCTCTGTAAAATATTTTGCTCATTAAAGACGTATCCGCATTAAAAAAGTAAGGTTTAAAGTAGCTTAATTCTGCCTGTAAATTCATACGTCTTTTAATAGAGGCATCATTTAAAATTACACCGGTACCTACAATACCGTTTAAGGATAGTCTTTCATTACGTCCGAGGAAGTTGTTGTCGGCAATGCCGGCAGATCCGAATACACCTGTTACAGAGTCAATACCGCCGCCGACCGATATGCTTGCAGTTCTTTGTTCTTCTACATTAATTGTAATATCGTATTTGTCAGGCTCGTCTGTAGGTTCAATTTCTCTTGTAACATCTTTAAAAGCCTGTGTTGCATATAATCTCACAAGGTCTTCTTTTAACAAGTTTTCGTTATAAACCTGACCTGGTTCTGTCAACACATTTCTTTCTATAACGTAATCTTTTGTTTTTTCGTTTCCGGAAATCATAATTTTGTTGATAGTACCTTCTTTAATATTTATATTGACAGTACCGTCCGGATCATCGGAAACAGAGTCTATTCTTGCAAGAATATAACCTTTTGAACTGTAGCAATCCTGTATTTTTTCAATTGCAGTGTTAATTTCTGCAATATTTTGGGGTTTTCCTTTCATCGGAAGCAGATAGGTAAGTATTTCATCAGTAGAGATTACGGTATTTCCTTCAATAGTAAAATCCGTAACAGGGGCATTTTCTTCAAGTATTATTTTTAAGGTAACAGTTCCATCATGATTATTTACGGGGATAGCTTTCATTTTTTCCGTAAAATATCCGAGCTGATAAATAGCCTTTAAATCTCTTTGAACCATTTCACGGGTGTAGGCATCGCCTTGCTGAAGTTTCATTTGCTGAAGTATCAAGGATGTGTCAATAACGTTATTGCCGAGTATTTCTATATTTTTAATTATTTTTTGACCTTTAGGAGCGGTAGAATCAGGGGTTTTAGTAGTTTCATTTGTTTTTGCATCAGAAGAAACGGCATTATTCACTTTAGTATCTGCCGTATCTCCCCAAAAATTATCTTTTCCGGCACTCTGAAGCGGGCAGATTATAACCAGCAGCAGGGCTATTAAAGATGTATATATTTTGTTTCGCAAGTTCAAAAAATCTCTACCTTAAAAACTTCAATTTTACTATCCTAAAAATATTATATCATAAATTAAAAAAAGTGGAACATGTAAATTATGAGACATATATTGCAGTTTACACTAACTATTGGTAAAAACGTCATGCTGAACGTCAGATTGACCTCTGTGTTTCAGCATCTCATAGCGGTGAGACCCTGAAACGAGTTCAGAGCCTGCCCTGAATTTATGTCAGGGGTGACATTTCATTTTTTAGTGTAAACTGCAATATAAATCCCTAAATTATTTTAAGCACCTTTTGTAAATCTCGTTTTTATTGATATTATAGAGTTCTGATAAAATCGTTGAAATTTCTTTATCTTTGAAATTTTTTGATTTCAAAACAGCAATTTTTTCATCAATATCTATATCATCAGAATTACTTTTTTCTCTGAAAACCAGACCTGCAATTTCTCCTTTCAAAATATTCTTTTTAAAATGTTCAATAATATTTTGAGGTGTATCAATAACTACTTCTTCAAAAACTTTTGTAAGTTCTCTGCCTATAGCAGCTTTGGCTAAAGGTCTTGTTTCTTTTATTATTTCAAGAGTACTAATTATTCTGTTCGGAGAATCATAGAAAACAAGATCTGTTGATTTATATTTTTTCAATAAATTTTCTATTTGTGACTTTGTTTTTGGCAAAAAACCAACGAATGCAAAATCTTCACCTTGCCTTGGAATTTGTGAAAGAAATGTTGCAGCAGCATTTGCCCCAGCAAGGGCTGTAACCGAGAAGTTATGTTTTTTAAGTTCTTCAACTATGACAGCTCCGGGGTCACAGAAAAGAGGGGTTCCGGCATCCGATACAAGAGCTGTTTTTTTACCTTCATTAAGCAGTTTCAGAAAAAGGTCAACACGTTCTTTTTCATTAAACTTGTGATAAGAAATACACTTAGTTTTAATATCAAAGTGATTAAGAAGTTTTTGAGTTACTCTCATATCTTCGCACGCAATAATATCAACTGATTTTAAAACTTCTATTGCTCTTAATGTTATATCGCCGAGATTTCCAATAGGAGTCGGTACTATGTAAAAATCATATTCTTTCATATTTTTATTATATCCGAAACATGACACGTATAATGCGTAATGAATCAGAGATTTATATACAAATAGATTCGATATTGTCACCCTGAACTTGTTTCAGGGTCTAATTACTATAAGATGCTGAAACAAGTTCAGCATGACAATATTTTGTCAGTATGGTGTAAACTTGTATATAAATCATGCGTACTATATGTGCCCGCATGCAATTAATATTTTTTACAAATAACGATTATCGGAGAATAAGTAAGACTGATTTGCGGATAAAGAGTTTTATATTTATCGCAAAACACTTTAACTTCTTTGAATGTCCAGTGCTGTGCGGTTAAAGAATTTACACCGGTATTTTTCATATGAGCCAGAAGTTCCAGCGGATTTGAAAAAGTCATAGTATGCACAAATTCTTCTGCATATAGTATTTCAAAATTTTTGCTAAAAATCTTTGTTATTTCATCTAAAGATTTGTAATCTAATGAAAGTCCTGTTAATTCCCTGATTTCTTCAAAATTCGCAGGAGAAAAAGTTGAAAATGCGAGAATTCCGTCTTTATTCAATAAGTTTTTGTAATTAAAGCTTATTTTTTCAAGATTTTCAAACCATTGAAACATTGCGTTTGATATTATTAAATCCATTTTTTGGAGAGGTTTGATGCGCTGAGCATTTCCGCAGTAAAAAACAGCATCAGAAATAATATTTTCAATGAAATATTTTGACTTCATGACTAAATCGTTTGCGTAATAATTTTTAAATTTTATATGTTTAACAAGTTCGGCTGTCAAAAGTCCTGACCCGCAGCCCAATTCAAGAATATTTTCAAAATAAGATTTAATTTTAAAAACATTATCAACTAATTTTTCAGCCATAATTTTTTGGACAACGGCATTTTGGTTATATGTATTTATACTTTTTTCAAACTGATTTTTAATTAATTTGGGGTTTACATGCATAATATTTCATTCCAGCTTTTAAAATTATAGTAAGGAAAATGTCCGCATTCAAGCAATTTTATATCAGCGTTGCCCCTCCAGAAATTAATCTGGTTTTTTGTGGGGATAATTGAATCATTGCGGCTTATTATGACTTTGTCATAATATTTTTCATAGCATAAGTTAGTGTTTTTAATTTGTTCATAAAGAGAATTAAGTTCTGATACACGGCTTTCAATAGATCTTTGCACCTGAGCTTTCTGATATCGTTCATATTCATTCGGGCTGTCAAAAATATTCCTGTAAAATTTTCCTTCTAAACCTTTTTGAGCGTGTTTGAGGGTTAAAAGAAACGGTTTCAAAGGAATGCCAAATTCATCATTAACAGGAAAAGGGGTGCCGTTTACTGCTATTTTTCTGGAAAATTTTGGCAGCTTATCTTTTAGCAGGTAAGCCGTATATACTCCCATAGACCAGCTTATCAAGAAGTATTCTTTATATTGTGGAATTACCGGTATTTCAAGATTGTTGTAATCATAAAAAATCATTACATCAAAATTGTCCGATTTTAAAAATTTAAACGGGTTTTCGTCAAAACTCCAGCCGGTAAAAAATATTATTAGTTTTTCGTTATTTTGTTTGTTTAACCAGTGATATTGCATCAAATAATTCCTTTTCGGTTATATCTGTTGTGAGAGAAATTCTAATTCTTGATGTTCCCTCAGGTACCGTCGGCGGACGGATAGGAAGTGTAAAATAGCCGCTGCGGTAAAGTATATCACAGGCATTAATTGTTTCTTTGTTATCCCCTACTATTAAAGGGATTATATGGCTCTGACTCCCTGCCTTTCGACCAAGGTTAAGCATATTCATTCGTTTTTCAAATGTACAGGTGAGCTTATTTTCAATAATCCATTTTGTAAAAGCGATGTTAACCGGCGGTAATGCTGTTGAGAATATAAATGAGCGCGCTTTGTTTATCAGGTAATTGATAAGAGTTTCGCTCCCTGTTGCAAAAGCTCCCATAGATCCGATTGCTTTTCCGAAAGTTCCGATTATTAAGTCAATTTTATCTGTAAGCCCGAATTGTTCGCTTATTCCGAGTCCGTTTTTCCCGAAAACACCAAAAGCATGGGCTTCATCAAGTGTTAAAAGACAATTGTATTTTTCTTTTAATTCAACCAGTTTAGCTATATCTGTAATATCGCCGTCCATTGAAAATACGCTTTCAGAGACTATAATTGCATTATTAAAGTTTCTGCGTTCTCTTATCAAGAGTTTTTCAAGCGCTTCCATATTATTATGCGGATACCTGAAAAATTTGGCACCGGAAAGCTTCATCCCGTCAATAATGCTTGCGTGGTTAAGTTTATCCGAAAAAATAACATCTCCTCTGCCTGCAAGTGAACTGTTTATTCCGACATTAGCATGATAACCGCTGTTAAACAGAAGTGTTTTTTCTTTTTGAAATATCAATGAGATTAATTCTTCAAGCTCATTATATACCGGTAAATTGCCGGTAAGAAGTCTTGCAGAGGCACTTCCAAAAGGAAATCTGTCTCCCGCGTAATCTAAAAATTCTTCTGTAATATCTTTATTATCAGCAAATCCAAGATAATTGTTAGATGATAAATTAATAAGTTTCTCACCGTTTATATAAATATATTTATTGTCTTTCTTATCTATACTTTTAATTGTTCTTAAGTGTAAATGTTCTGATAAATTTGCTATTTGTTCTTTATAAGAGTAAAACATAGCTGTAATTTATAATAAACATTAAAAAATGTCCAATGTTACCGTTATGCAAATAGTGTATGTAAATATTTAAAATAATTTTTATTTTGTAATTTTTCTTTATAATTATGTTAAGAAATGTATATCAACGGGAATATATAAAATATATATGTATTGTTAAATGTTTGGCCTTTTTTCAATAAAAAAGGTGCGGGGTTGTTGGCTTATGAATAGTACATGGAAAAAGTATTCAGGATTAACTTTATCGGAAGCATTGTTTACAATAGCAATAATCGGGGTTATAGCTTCCTTAACTTTATTTGGTTTATTTTCAAAATTGAATGACACAAAAAACATTGCAGCATTAAAGAAATTTTATTCTGCAATAAGTCAGGTTACAATGTATGTAATTCTTGACAGATCATCACCTAACTACTGGGGCTTAGATGAATATTCACAGGATTCTTCAGCTCTTGCTTTTTCATATTTTAAGCCTTATTTTAAAGTCACCCGCGAATGTTCAAATACCACCGGATGCTGGCAGTATCCGACTAAGTTTTTGAGCGGAAAAGTTTATCTTGCAAGAGCACAGATGTATCAATATATGTTCACACTTGTTGACGGGATGAATGTAATTATAAATGTTTACCCGCGTGATATAATTCGTTCTGAATTCGGGGTAAATGTTGATAAAGATTCTGTTGTATTTATAATTGACGTTAACGGAAATTCATTGCCAAACCAAATGGGACGTGATATATTTGCATTTGTATTGAATAATAAAGATATAGTACCCGGCGGAATTGATAACACTTATAACTGTAACAAAGCCGCATCAGGCCTGACTTGCGCAGCACGGGTTATCAATGACGGCTGGAAAATAACTTATTACTAAACAATAAATTTAAAATTTCAGCTCCTTTCATCTTTATAAAAGACCGGCCCCCCGCCGGTCTTTTCTCTAGGTCTTGTATCGTAATGAATACATCCCCCTCCCTTGAGGGGAGGGGGAAGGGGGTGGGTGACTTTCTTAAGACAGGAAGTTCAGAGGGTAAGAAGATAGGAAGCTTGGAAGGTAAGCCATTTACGTTAAAAAGCTTATCTTCCAATCCTCCTACCCTCCTATCTTCTGATAATTCGCCCTCACCCCAGCCCTCTCCCACAGGAGAGGGTGTATTCAGTGGGTAGGGTGGGATAAGCTAAGCGTTCCCACCATAGTCTAAACTGCGTATAAAACACGAAATTTTTATTTATAAAAAAAGAACCTGATAATTTATCAGGTTCTTTTTTTACTATAAGTAAAACAAAACTATTTGCTGTACAATACTGCTCTTGCAGCAACAGAGTTTGGCAGAACTGTCTGGTCATAGAATTTAACCGGATAAACATCTGTCGGACTCTTAATTTGGCAATTTGTATCAGTGCTGCCTACATCACATTTAACAACTCTGTTAGGAGCTTTGATACCGTTAACATCAATGAAACCATAACATGGGTCACCGTTTCTTGTTTCATCAGCTGTACAGCTGCTTGCACCAGTTGGGAATGTAAACATAATACCATCATTAAAGAATAGTGTTGTATTAGTGCCAGCTATGGTAACATCAGAAGATACACCTGCACCATTAGTAGCTGTACCACCAGTTACTTTATAAGCAGCGTTTTGTGCATCTTTAATATTTGTTGAACCTGATTCAGTTCTAACAACATTCATACGATTAGTTAACATTTGTTTAATTGTATATGGAGAAGTTCCAGTGGCATCTGCGAAGTTCCATTCATCCAATGCAACGTTCAATGTTACTGCCTGTGATAAAGCTGATAATGCTTTTTTGTAAGCAGCTTTGTACTGTGCACCCTGAGTAGAGCTCATCAATGTTGGCATTGTCAT
>CALURE010000021.1 GCA_944323095.1 Candidatus Gastranaerophilales bacterium | reverse complement strand
TTCCATAATCCCGCCATATACCTTCATTTTAGAATTAGCTAGTTTTCTCACATCAATAACAGAGCCCAAAGCGCCGTAGTTGTGGTCATAAGACCCGAAATAAACAGTTTTTATTCTTGCAGAAACTATTGCCCATGCGCACATAGGACAGGGTTCGAGAGTTACATACATCTCGCAGTCGTCTAATCTCCAGCGGCCCAATTTTTGTTCTGCTTCGCGGATTGCAAGAATTTCTGCGTGCGCTGTTACATCATTAAGTGTTTCTTTCTGGTTAAATGTCTCTGCTATAACCTCTCCGTCTTTAATTATCAACGCTCCGACAGGAATTTCACCCTTTGCTTTGTTTGCTAATTTTATTGCGCGTTCCATTTATACATTCTCCGAAACTTTAGCAAGCTTGAAGGTCAATTCAACGCAAAAACCGCAGTTTTTATCACTGTGTAATTCAATTTCGCCGTTCATTGCCTCTACAAGTCCTTTAACAATAAACAGTCCGAGTCCTGTACCGCGTGTTGTTCTTGTTGTATTATCGTCAAGGCGGACAAATTTTTCAAAAAGCTTTTTCAACTGTTTTGGCGGAATAACTTCGCAGTCATTCTTTACAAATATTTTAGCAGTGTCATCTAAAACGGCAGTATCTACTACAATTTTAGAGCCATCTGCTCCGTATTTCGCTGCATTTTCGAGCAAATTTACAAATACCTGAAGCAGTCTGTCTTTATCGCCGAGTACAAGCGGAAAATCTTCACTTATATTAAAAGCAATCTCCATCCCTCTTTTATTTTTAATAAGAACCCTTGCTTCTTCGAGAATTTCAGGCACCCAGACCTGTTCTGATTTTGTTCTCAAGCGCATTCCTTCAATATCCGGAATTGTCAATAAATCTTCTATCAGACGTTTCAGACGTTCTGACTGTTCTTTTATTATTCTTAAAGATTTTTGCTTTGTTTCTTCATCAATTTTAATATCCTGTCTCATAAGACGCGATGTATAGCCTTGAATGCTTGTCAAAGGAGTCCTCAGTTCATGACTTACCGTATCAATGAGATTTGAGCGAAATTCATTCAACTCTTTGAGTTCAACGTTATTTTTCTTTAATTGAATATAAGATTTATGGATTTCAGTTGCCATACGGTTGAATTCAAACGCAAGAAATATAATTTCATGCGGGGTGAAAGCGGTCGTCAAAAGTCTTATCTGCCGCTCATAATTCCCTTTTGAAATAGCAATAATTCCTTTAAAAAGCTGTCTTATATTTATATAAAGATAATATGTGTATAATCCTACAACCAAAATAATTGTTAATGTCGCAAACAGGCAGGATAAAATAATTTTTAAACTGTTATTTGTAATAGCTTTTTTCGTAACTTTTTCGGTTGTATTTACAATAATCGTAATTTCAGGGTCGACTTTTGAAACGTAAACAAGCGGCTGGTTTTTTACATCGCCGAAAATTACGGGTTTGTCTTTTTTCAATTTGTCAGGCAGAAGAGAAATTGTTTTTTTATAAGCATCTTCAGTGTAATTGTGTTCTGCAATCAAATAGCCGTCTTTTGTGAGAACGTAAATCTGTCTTTTTTCATCAGCTAAGGAACGGAATAATTCATCTTTAACCGCATCCAGTTTATAAGTTGCCACAAGATATTGATTATCAGATATTTTTAACGGGAAAGTCGCTTTTTTATTAAGTGTATTTTTTCTATCAATTTGTGCCAGCTGTTTTTCATCTGCTAATTCTAAATCTTCGCAATCAGGCAATGTTTTTGCAATTGAATCAAGATAAGCGTTTTTGGCTTTTTGTGTCGGGAAATACTGCATTGAAAATACAGCCTGCTCAAGATTGCTTGTAACAGTTTTATTGAAAAAATCTATTTCATCCGATACCATATTCGCAATCAAAACAGCAGATTCTCTGAGCTGGTATCTCATAGACTGCTGGTTAATATTATTTATAATAAACCCGCTTATCGTCATCGGAACAGCAACCGCAAAAATAAATACGATTGCAATTTGTTCAACGATTTTTAAATGTTTGTCAAACATAAATTACCCTTCCCCGAACGGAGTAAGTTTATAACCCACATTAGTAACCGTGTGCAAGTATTTAGGGTGTTTAGTATCAGGTTCGATTTTGTTGCGCAGACCGCCGACATGGACTCTAAGCATTCTCACATCTTCATCGCTGTCATAGCCCCATACCTCATCCAGAAGTGTGGCAAGGGTTACAGCATTATTAAAATGCTGCATCAAACAGTATAAAATCTCAAATTCAGTTGGTGTAAGCTTAACTTTTTTATTTACTATAACAGCCTCAAGAGTTTCGGGGAAAATTTCTATATCTCCGGCCTTCAAAACTTCATCGGAAAGTGCTGTTTTATCTTCAACAATCTGGTTTCGTCTCAGTAAAACTCTTATTCTTAAAAGAACTTCCTGAATGTCAAAAGGCTTTACAAGATAATCGTCAGCCCCGCAGTCAAAACCTTCTGTCTTATCATCAATTGTACCTTTAGCTGTAAGCATTAAAATCGGAATTGCAAGTTTTGCCTGACGAATATTTTTGCATACATCAAATC
This sequence comes from Candidatus Gastranaerophilales bacterium, assembly GCA_944323095.1. Lineage (GTDB taxonomy): Bacteria > Cyanobacteriota > Vampirovibrionia > Gastranaerophilales > Gastranaerophilaceae > Stercorousia. The sequence goes on along the minus strand of CALURE010000021.1, from coordinate 14,037 downwards.
CGTTCATCTTGGGCATCATAACGTCAAGCAAAATTAAATCATACGTATTATTTAAAGCTTTGTTAAGTCCTTCCATACCGTCTCTGGCAGTATCGACAAAATAACCGCTTGCCCTGACGTCAAATTCGAGAAGTTCTCTGATTTCATCATCATCATCAACTATTAATATACGTTTTTCGTTCATGCAAAATCCTTATTTTTCTACAATAACCCTTTTTCATAATTGAATAAAAACTTTTTTTTTTCAATTAATTATAAAGAAATAAAAAGCTGTGATTATAGAGGGCAGGAAGTTTAGAGGATAGGAGTTTGTAGGGCGGGATAAGCGAAGCGTTCCCACCCTGCTCCCTCTCCTGTGGCAGAAGGTCGGGGTGAGGGATGATTTATATGGTTAGTGTAAACTGTAATATAAATCTCATAATTTGCAAGATTTCTGAAATTATGTATAATAATAGCATTATGGAGGAAAAATGTCTCAATTTGGCGAACTTGATAAATTAGGGCTTAAATATAATACCGACAAGGCTTCTCAATACAGAAGAAAAGATAATACCGTTGCAGGGCATGATTATCTCAGGCAATACGAGCTTTTTTTATCTGCTTTGAAGGATAAAAAGTTTACGCTTGTAGAGCTGGGGTGTTATACAGGGGCTTCTTTAAAGATGTGGAAAGAATATTTTCCTTATGCACATATTATAGGTGTTGATTTGAATGAAAAATTATCATCACTGGAGGAAGAAAGAATTTCTTTTATCTGTTCTGATGCTGTTTCCGAAACTCTGCCATCTAAGCTTTCTTCTTATAATGAAGATATTCTATGCATAATAGATGACTGTTCGCATGCCTGGGGCGACCAAAGACGTTCTTTTGAGATGCTGTTTCCATTATTAAAATCCGGCGGATTTTATATTATAGAAGATTTGGAATGCGGAGCTTTGGGCGCATACCCTGCTTATCCGCCAAAAGTTCTGGATGCACAGGTATTTTTTGATTATGCGATGGACAGAATGAAGATTTTACGCGTTTCTCAAAAAAGAAATCCCGTAAGTTTCAGACCGTTCTTTTCCCAGCTTCCGCCTCATATACAGGAAATCGAAAAATCAATAGACATGGCAATTCTTGTTCCGGGGTCAATAATTTTCAGAAAAAAATAATTCAATATAAGCCGGACTAAATCGCAATTTTGAACACCTGATTGACAAGATTATGCATTCAATTAAAGTACACCTGTCCTTAAATGCTTGTAGACAAAGACGGCGCAATACTTATAAACTGACGGACTAAATCGGCATCCCAGAGTTTACCAGCTCCGTCTTTTAAAATTTCACATGCTTTATCAACACTCATACCTTTCCTGTAAGGTCTGTCAGAAATAAGAGCATGGTATGTGTCTGCCACAGCAACAATTCTTGCAGCAAGAGGAATTTTTTCACCTTTCAGATGTTCGGGATAACCGCTTCCGTCAATGTGTTCATGGTGGTATTTTACGATAGGAATTAAATCTCTTAATGCTTCATTCGGTTTCAAGACTTTTTCTGCACCGATTACAGGGTGCTGTTTCATAATTTCCCATTCATCACCTTCAAGTTTTCCGGGTTTTTTCAGTACATTTTCAGGAATTCCGATTTTGCCGACGTCATGCAAAAGCGCGCCCAGTTTAATTCTCTGAACTTCATCTTCAGGCAGGTTAACAGCCCGCGCAAGCGCCTCGGAATATCTTGAAACAGATGTAGAATGCCCCTTTGTATAAGGGTCTTTTGCATCAATTGCTCCTGCTAAAGAATTTGCAAGTTCCATTAAGTGATTTTGAGAAACAATCTGTTCATTGTTGAATTTATGAAGCAATTCTTCGTTAAAATCTATTCCAAGCTGTGAATGTCTTTTAGCTACAACTTCTGCAAAAGAATTAAGCGCATCATTATCCCAGAAATTGAAGTCTGAAGAACTTATAATAGCAGACATTCCTTCTTTATATCCTTTTGCCTGCGAAATATACATTGCCTGCTCTGCAAGAATTAAAAGTTTTTCCTGATCCCTGCTGCATTCGGGGTATGTTGCAATTCCGACAGAAACCTTGACAGGTCCGACATCATCTACAAAACAGCAGGAAAGACAATAGGTAATATATTCAGCAAGATATTTCGCATCGGGTGTATTTGTATCAGGCAGAATTATTGCAATTTCATCACCGCCGTACCGGCCGGCTTTGTCAGTGCTTCTTATGTTTTGTTTTACTTTTTCTGCAAGAAGTTTAATGACTTCATCGCCTTTGGCATGCCCGAGCTCTCGATTGATTTTAGAAATGTTATTTACGTCAAACATTATAATAGAAAGGCTTGATTCGTTTTCTTCCGCATGCTTAAGCTCTGCTTTAAGAATTTCCTGAAAGCCTCTGTGTGTGTAAAGTCCTGTAAGCGTATCGGTATTTGCAAATTTATTTGTCTGTTCAAGCAGTGCAATATTGTCCATAAAAAGAGCACAATACCCTGCAATAAATGAAAAAAGTCCTGTGTGATTTTCAATATCGTTTTTACCTATAATCATTACCCCTTTGCAGCCGCTGACAGAGTTCAAAGGAAGCATCAGGACAGAAGAATTTTTTATATACGGGATATTTAAAAATTGATTATTTTCTTTAAATACCGGAGATGCATTTTTAAAACATTCAACAACCGGATTTGTTTCATCCGAAAGCAAAAGTTTTGATGTATAAGTTGCGCCGAGCGAATTAAAAAGTTTGATATTAATGCATTTTGATTTTTCATGAAAAACACCGAATGCGCTGAATTCGCAGTTCAATTTTTCCAGAAACAAATAATGAATTGAAGTAAAAAGTTCATGAATGCTTGTTTTGCCTGACAAAGCCCCGTTCAACCCGTAAACAAGCCCCTCATAATCAATTACTCTGTGCGAGCTTGAATTTGCGGGGTTCATATAGCCTGCATAAAGCCTGTTTGAGGTTTTATTGGTATTAAAGTTATTAATACGCGCAACTATATTGCTTGTTTGTCCGGAAATGGGATTTGAAATATTTGAAGGTGCGTTATTTTTTTGTTTTGGCTGCGTTAAATCCTCACCTGTCTGAACGGCAGAAGAATTTTTTAAAGCAGGTTTTTTCAAAGCATTAAGCTGTTTCGTCATTGGATTTGAAACAGTTTTACCGGCCTTGTCCGCTTTTTTCGCCTTTATATCTTTTGTTAATTCTTCTTTATTTTTATTCAATACTTACACACCTTTTTACACACACTTTTTATAAAACAGCTGACAAACTATTTTTGCCTGATATGATGCTTAGTTTTACATTCCTTAAACTATTTTATTATACTTTTTCCGGAAAACAATACACCATTTAGACGGACTAAAATACTGTTTCAGTCTGTTATACAATATAAGTTAATTTAATAAACCAAACACAATATACTACATTTGTAGTATAACATAAAAAACTTAATTTTTCTGCATTCTACGACAAAATTTTACACAAATTAATGTTTATGATACACTTTCCACAAATAAGGGGAAATTTATGTTTAACGGTTTTGTCGAAAATTACGGAATGGTTATTTCAGGAGTAATTCTTTTGATTGCATATATTTTTATCGCATCAGAAAAAGTTCAAAAATCTGTTGTTGCACTTTTCGGGGCTGCGTTAACAATGCTTTTAGGACTTTTGCCGTTTCACGGGCATTATGACGACAGTTCCGCACAATATATAAAATCCGTATTTGATTACATTGAATTTGACGTTATATTTCTGCTTGTCGGAATGATGATAATTGTTCATATTGCCGCAAAAAGCGGGGTTTTTAAATGGATGGCGCTTGAACTATTGAAATATACAAAGGGGCATCCCAAGCTTGTTTTGCTCGCGCTTGCAGTATTTACTGCTGTTGCATCGGCATTTTTGGACAATGTAACAACTGTTGTTCTTATTATGCCTGTTACTTTTGTTATTGCAAAAGAGTTTGAATGCGACCCTGTGCCTTTTTTGATTACGGAAGTTCTTGCCTCAAACATCGGCGGAACTGCAACCTTAATCGGTGATCCGCCAAATATTATAATCGGTGCAAAAGCAGGGTTGAGTTTTATGGATTTCGTAAACGAACTTACGCTTATTGTAACGATAATTTTTGCGGTATGTATAAGTGTTTTGATATTTATGTTCAGACACTCTCTCACTGCTGATGATGAAAAAATGAAACACATAGCAAACCTTGATAATTCAAAAACAATTACGGACAGAAGTTTGATGATACGTTCTATGATAACGCTTGCTCTTGTAATTACAGGGTTTGTGACGCATGATATGACGCATATTCCTGCATATGTTTTTGCCGCTGCAGGCGCTGCGTTTCTTCTCCTGTTTGAAAATCCCAAAGAAATATACAGAGATGTCGAATGGCTTACAATATTTTTCTTTATCGGATTATTCATAATAATCGGCGGATTTGAGGCTAACGGAGGTATAAGTTTTCTGGCGCAGAAGCTTATCGAATTTACAAACGGAAGTCTTGATGCGGCAGCTATGTTAATATTATGGGGTTCGGGAATTTTGTCGGGAATTGTTGATAATATTCCATATACTGCTACAATGGCGCCGATGATAGCGGAAATTCAGCAGACACTGCCTTATTCCGGTGCCGGACATTATCCTTTATGGTGGGCATTGTCACTCGGAGCATGTCTGGGAGGAAACCTGACAATAATCGGGGCGGCTGCAAATGTTATTGTGAGCGAAACAGCATCTGTAAATAATCATCCGATTTCATTTATGCGGTTTATGAAATACGGGGCGCTTGTAACATTTATTTCGCTTGTTCTGAGTTCTGTTTACCTGTATTTGAAATACCTGATTTAACAGTAATAATATTTCATCCAAAATTAGCCGTAAAACTATTACAATACGTGAAATTGAGTTGATGCTTAAAGAACTCGGATACAGAATTGAGTTTGTAGAGGACAAATAATTTTGTAAATATAAGCTGGTGGGAACGCTTTGCTTATCCCACCCTACTAGCCAACGGAAGTCAAGAAGGCAGGAGGTCAGGCTGTTTACGGCGGGCAGAGCCCGCAAATAAGTTAGTTTTGTGCGAAGCACTGATAACAGCCTGCCTTCCTGACCTCTGACCTTCCGGTCTTCTGATAACTAGTACGTAGGGTGGGATAAGCGTTAGCGTTCCCACCTGAATGATTATTAGAAGATAAGAGGATTAGAAGATAAGCTATTTAATGATCCTATCCTCATACCTGCTTCCTACCTTCTTAATTGGCATGCCCTCCGGACTTCTTGCCATTCGTCAGCCACATAAGGTGGGAATTTTACGCTTATCCCGCAATGCTAATTTAAACATTTCTGCTTGCATAATTTCAAAAATAGTGTATAATAATAAGAATTAAAGGAATTTTGCAAAAGGTTTCTTTATAGTACCACTTTAAATCAGGAGAAGAAAAATGTACCAAGATGAAAAACTTGTATGTGAAGATTGCGGCGCAGAATTCGTCTTCACAGCAGGTGAACAGGAATTTTACGCAGAAAAAGGTTTGGTAAACAAACCCAAAAGATGTCCGGAATGCAGAAAAGCACGCAGAAAAAACAACAGACGTCACAGAAAAATGTATGAAGCTGTCTGCTCAAAATGCGGGGCACAGACTCAGGTTCCTTTTAAACCGGTTCCGGGAAAAGAAGTCTATTGCAAAGATTGCTTTAATAAAGAACAGGAAAACGCTGAACAAATTGCTGAATAGAACAATTGAATAGAAAATTTATATTCGCAAACAGACCGGATAAATTTCCGGTCTGTTTTTTGTTTATACACCTATGCAGCTGTTTAAATATTCTATTGTGCTTATTTTTTCGTCGTACAAATACTTTATGAAATTTAAATATGCCGCGTTATATGAAGTTATTACCAAATTTATTTCAAATCCGTCGGTGCAGAAGGGTTCGTAATCATACACAACATAGCTGTTATATTTACTTTTCCATTCCTTTCTTTCGATACGGCTGTTGTTTTCTTCTATAATATCTTCAAGCCACGCGAGAATGTCTTTATTCACATTTTTCATTTCCAAGCGATTGTACTTGCTGCAATCATGGCAATCATTTCCCATTAACATGTTAAGTTACTCCACAAAATGTTATATGTAAATTGTAAAGCTTTTTTCTTTTGAAATAATCCCCTTTAGGTATAAGTATAAAATAGTAAAATATGGTGATTTATATTTTTATCTGATCTTAACCCTTGACAGTGAATTTTTTTTAGTATAAAGTTAGTCATGCCTAACAAATTGTAAAGAGGATAAATGAAAATTTCTACTTTCTGTAAATATATTGACCAGCCGATGATATTGAATAAACTTGATAAGAGAATGCCTGCTGTATTAATCGGCGCCGGCGCGGGGTACGGAATTGCGGATTCTTTCAGGCATGCAAAAAAAGATAAAAAACATGGCAGACAAAAGTTTATTAAAAATGTAATTGTAATTTCAAGCACAATAGCAGCTTCTTTGCTTGGTACGAGAGGGCTGAAAATCGGCGGAAAAAAGATTTTTAACGGCTTAATGGAGCGGGTGCATTTTATGGAGCTTCAAAACGCTCAGGCAAATGCTGTTGAAAAATTTGTTAAAGCAGCGAAAATTACAGCCCCTGATGTTTTGCAGGCTCTGGAAACATCTAAATTAAAAGAACTTTCTCCCAAACAAATTGACATATTACAAAACAAACTTCCTTCATCTCCTGCGAAAAATGAACTTTTCAGTGTAATTTTACCTGAAAAGAAAAATTTAAATTCAAAGGAGATTTTTTCTGAAATTAAACGCTTGTCGCTTCTCGGGTTAATTCCTGTTGCGGGAGGGGTGGCAGGCGGTATAGCCGCTGATAAAATTACGCATACAAATAATAGAAAAGGGACGGCCGATAAGGTCAAAGAGGGTGTGTACCAGTATCTTGCAAATATTTTTTTATGTAATGTTGGTGCGGGTGCTGCCCTTTTTCTTTCTGAAAAGTTAGAGAAAGCTAAAAAGATTAAGCCTCTAACACCTATGAAAAAACTTTTTGTTATATTATCAGGAATTACTGCAACAGGGATTATTGGCGGAAGCTTTATCGCAAATTACATAAGCAAAAAGTGTATTAATCCTTTGTTTGGAGAACATTCTAAAGGAAACAAGATTTATGACGAGAGAAGGCCGGAAGCCCTTGACATAGCACTCCACGCGGATGATATTGCAACTGCGGGTATTTTATCTGGATTTAAGTGGATTGAACCTGCCCTTCCGCTGATGTATTTTATATCGGGTTACAGGGCAGGAATCGGGTACAGGAATACTTGAGAAAAAGTGACTGTTGGTATATAATCACTTTATGAATATTATACAGGAATTTGATACAATAGCTGCAATTGCGACACCTATAGGAACCGGAGGGGTCGGTGTTATCAGAATTTCCGGCGATAAAAGTTTTGAAATTATTGCCAAAATTTATTCAAAGCACAATCTTGAGGCGGGAAAGATTTCTCACGGCTGGATTGTTGACGGAGACAAAAAAATTGATGAAGTTTTGCTCCTTCCTTTTAAAAATCCCGCCAGCTATACAGGTGAAGATGTTATTGAAATTCACTGCCACGGAGGGATTAACGTTGTACGAAATATTCTGGAAGTTGTTTTAAAAAACGGTGCACGTATGGCTGAGCGCGGTGAATTTACAAAACGTGCATTTTTGAATAAAAAAATGGATTTGTCACAGGCAGAAGCTGTTGCAGATTTAATCCATGCAAAAACAAGAGATTTTGCAAAACAATCCGCTAAAAATTTATCAGGCACTTTGAGTGTGAAAATTAAAGAAATCAGAAAAGATATTTTCGACGTGCTTTCAAAAATTATCGCAGGAATAGATTTTCCCGAAGATGTTGCTGAGCCTGAATATGATTATATAATTTCGGAATTTGAAAAAACTCTTGCAAAGATTGATAAAATTCTTGCATCAGCAGATTCATCCAACATTATGCGGCAGGGAATAAAAATTGCGATTGTCGGAAAACCGAATGTCGGGAAATCCTCGCTTTTTAATACATTGTTGAATGTTGAGCGTGCAATTGTAACCGATATTGCAGGTACAACAAGAGATGTGCTGACAGAAACTCTTGACTGGGATGTTGCAATTACTCTGGTTGATACGGCAGGAATTCGCGATAATGATGAAGTCGGAAAAGTTGAAGAAATCGGAATTGAATACTCAAAACAATCCGCTGATGAAGCAGATCTGGTATTGTTTCTATATGACGCTTCAAAAGGCATGAACGATGATGACAGCGGAATTCTTGACCTGATAAAAGATAAAAATCATATTATAATAGCTAACAAATCAGACCTTGTAAAGGATAGGAAAGAAGGAGTTTTTTATCTTTCAACAAAGACAAGAGAAGGGCTGGAGGAACTCAAAAATAAAATCAAAGAAGTATCATACAATTTTTCGCTTGAAGATACGGAGTTTGTAACTAATAACCGTCAGCAGGATTGTCTCAAAAAATGCCGTGAAAGTTTAATTCAAGCGCTTGAAGCTGCAAAAATTCACCAGTTGCAGGATTTAATTTCAATTGATTTAAAATCAGCGCTTTTGTTTTTAGACGAAATAACAGGTGAAGTAATTACGGACGATATTTTAAACAATATTTTTGATAATTTTTGTATAGGTAAATAGATCTTGTCGGAAGATAGGAGGATTGGAAGATGGGATGTTATCATCAGATAATAGCCTACCTACCTTTTTAATTGGTCTAACCTCCGAGTTTCCTGACCTCCATTGGCTTTAAAAATTGTCTGGTGGGAACGCTTTCGCTTATCCCACCCTACGTACTAGTTATCAGAAGACCGGAAGGTCAGAGGTCAGGAAGGCAGGCTGTTATCAGTGCTTCGCACAAAACTAACTTATTTGCGGGCTCTGCCCGCCGTAAACAGCCTGACCTCCTGCCTTCTTGACTTCCGTTGGCTAGTAGGGTGGGATAAGTGTTAGCGTTCCCACCTGAATGATTATTAGAAGATAGGAGGGTACGAGGATAAGAGGATAAGAGGATAAGTTATTTAATGTAAATGGCTACATACTCCCTCTCCTGTGGGAGAGGGCAGGGGTGAGGGATAATTAGAAGATAGGAGGGTACGAAGATAAGAGGATAAGCTATTTAATGTAAATGCTTACCTTCCAAGCTTCCTACCTTCTAAACTTCCTGACTTCTGAAAGTACCCCTTAATCCCCTGTCTTCTCGCGTATAACGGGGACTCCAACACCGCCGCCTTCGCGTCGCCGTTTCGCCCTCTGCTCATTCGCGCTCCCCTCAATGGAGGAGAGATTCTTTCTACACTCTAAACATTTTCCTCCATATATATGATTACAAAGAATTTTACACAGTTTATAATTTTGACGGAGGTTATGAGAATGATTTTGACAAATATTGAGAATGTTCCCGGAATGGTTATTACAGCACAATTAGGATTAGTCAGCGGAAGTACTGTTAGGGCAAAAAATGCTATCAAAGATTTTGGAGCAGGACTAAAAAATATGGTCGGCGGTGAATTAAAGAGCTATACGGAACTTTTAACAGAAGCACGTGAAGAAGCAATTCACCGTATGCAGCAGCAGGCTCAAATGATGGGAGCAAATGCAGTAATTAACATACGGCTTGCAACTTCATCTGTTACAGTCGGGGCTGCAGAAGTTTACGCATACGGTACAGCAGTAAAAGTACAACCGAAAGGATAATTATGGGTGATATATTACTAATTCTTATCCTGCTTGGTTTTACATATATGACCGGCACTATTATAGAAAAGAAACATTTTGAAAAAATTAAAAAACGTGAAATCGCACTTATTAAAAAACCTATAATAAACTTTGGGGCAAAAACCTGGGATACAAACAGAAAAGTGAAAAAAATTGAATTTGTGTCAGGAGAATGTGTTATAAGCGGTGATTATTTCAAAAATTTTGTTGCATCATTAAAAAACTTTTTCGGCGGCAGACTAACAACCTTTGAATCAATCTTAGACAGGGGCAGACGTGAAGCAATACTTAGAATGCGCGAAAAAGCACATAAAAAAGGGGCAAATTTTATAATAAATGCACGTATTGAATCCGTTATGCTTAATGATAGATACAGCAATCAGGACACCGTGCCGCAATGTGCAATAATCGCTTACGGTACAGCAGTAACTTATGAATAAAAGTTTAGAAGATAAATATTTAAGTGTTATAGAAGATAATATTAATGTCGGAAAATCAAATGCTTTTGCAGAATTTTTGATTTTACTAGCAGGCATTGCAGTTATCTTCTTTTTAATATATATTTTTGCGGATTCAATCGGCAGTTTTTTTATAGACAGAATGTCTAACGAAACACAAATGAAGATTGAAAACGCATTTTCTTTTAACTCTGAAATTTCTGCATCAAAAAAAAGTAAAAATGTAATAAAACTGGAAAAAATAAGAGACAAAATCGTGCCCTTAGACAAAAATTTGCAGGGAAAATCAAATTTTCCGATTTATGAAATGCCTGAAAAACAGATTAATGCATTCATTACCCCGAACGGAAAAATATTTTTTACAAAAGGGCTTTTGAATGAAATAAAAGATGAAGAAACACTGACCTTTGTTATGGCGCATGAACTCGGACATTACGCACACAGAGACCATTTGAAAAGTATGAGCAGACAAATAATCGTTGCAGTTGTAACATCTATGTTTTCCACGGGTAACGGTGATATAGATTTGACAATCGGCAGTATATCAGATTTAAACGGGCTTACGTATTCCAGAAAACAGGAAAAAGAAGCCGATAAATATGCAAATAATGTTGTCTACAGATTATATGGAAACAATAAAGGAGCTGTCGACTTTTTCAAACTTCTGGAGAAAAAAGAAAAAGCTCCCGAATTTTTGCAATATTTCTCGACCCATCCGTCAACAAAACAAAGACTTAGATCAATACAAAATAAAAGGTAAATTTTTATGCGTGTAAAAAATATTCCGGCAAAAACTTCTATAAAATCAATAATAACTATGGCAATGCTGTCAATTATATACACAGCCTTTATAATATGGGCTTATACGGGTTCTGCAATCGGGACAGAAAAATCAATTTCCGGATTTTTCTCATGGGCAGCAATTTCTTTTAATGAACTTTTACAAAACAATCCGGAAGATCCATGGACAGCCTGGGTTACTTTTATAATTTTGCCTGCAGCATTTTATCTCGGACTTATCGGTTCAATTGTTTCAAGACAATTTGCCTTAAAGGAGATGAACTCGACTTTAAATCTTAAATCAGTTGATTTTTTGCCTGACAGGGTGAAATTTAATTTTAACCGTGCACAATACGATTTTGTCTGCGGTTACGGTGATATAAAAAGTATGGAAATGATTTTGAAAACGATTGTGGTTCGAGACAAATACGGTTCAAGAGTTTTATTAAAAGAAATTCAGATTAACTTTTCTGTTTTAAAAGACAAATTTTTTACTCTGTATAGCGCAGCCTCTGCGCCAATGGGATTGATTTACAAATTACTAGATTATTCAAGAATGATAAATAATTTTTCATACAGTTTTTCTCCGCACGAACAGGAAGATATAAAAGAAAAAATCGAAAATTATCTGCAAAAAGGAGTAAAACCTCTTCTTACAAAAAATGTAGAATTGAATTGTAAATGGCTTTCAATTGTGTTTTTCTTAATCGGCTTAGTTCCAATTTTCCCTTTAAAAAATGTAGCCCCAAATGAATATAGACCTGATATACTGATGTTTGTTATTATGGCTGTACTGTTTATCGGGAATTCATTATTGTTAGATTTAATTCTTATTATTGACAAAATTAAAGAAAAAGGTTTCAGAGGTTACAATGGATAAACAAGAATTAGAAAAACTCATAGACAAACTTAATGCTGAATTAACCAGCCTGAGTACATATTCAAGCTATGAAGAAAAACAAAATGTTCTGGAACAAATCAATTATATTTTGAGCATTGATCCGGAAAATATAAATGTACTTTACGATAAAGCTATTTATTACGAGATGCTTGGAGATTTTAAAACAGCCAAGCAGATTTATGAAGACATTCTGAAAATTGAACCTGATAATTCGCTTGTAAAAGAGAGCTTAGAAGCATGTAAAATTCCACTTGAAACCGGATACGACAATTTTTCAGATTTAAATCTGCAAGAAGGCCCTTCTCCGCTTGAAAAAGTTTCTGTGGGTGTTATTGTAACGGCTAAAATTATTATCCTTATAATAGTTTTGTTTATCTGTTGCCCGTGGTTGTTCTTTTCATATAACGACAGAAAAATACAAAAAATACAAAATACATCAGCTTTTCAAACAATAAAAGTAAACCCCATGAGCGATTATGATTATCTGTCAAAGCAGCAGATTTATGACATAAGAAAAAATTATGTAAAAAATTCACTGTTTGCAGGCGAAAATTATGAACCTGACAATGCTGTTTTCGGAGCAATAGCCGATAACAAACCATGGTGGGGTACAATTAGCTGTAATCAATTAAATTATAAAGGCGATTATCATGAACGAATTGAAGGCCCCTCAAAAGTCAGCGCCCAGATGAATAACCCTGATGCTCTTGTAGGTTTGAGTCTCCCTTTTCTTCCGTGGCAGGACAGCTATAATCAGGAATTCTGCAATGGAAATTATTCAAAATTTCTTCCTGTCTCAATTCAATACAGTAAAAAAGATAATTTAATTGTCGCAAAATATAAACTCACAAAAAAATTTCTTAAATTCCGTGCGCGGGTTAACGGTAAAAATACAAGATACCCGATACAGCTGTCAGGGCTTAATGCCAGAGATTTCGGGTATAACTATGTTTACATATATGATTTAAAAAATATAAATATGTTTGGCAGCCTTAATGCGGCAGACGATGTTCAAATATTCAGCGATTATATTCATCTTGGCGGAAGCTGCAAGTATAAAGACGGCTGTAATAATATTTCTCCGATGCAGTATGATAAAATGTTTACAGTCAGCGCTCTGCCTGCAGAAATTAATTTGAAACTTTGGAAAAATAAACCTTTTAATATGTTTAAAAAAGCAGATATTTATTACAGAATAATATTTGAAAAATAGGAATATTAAAATACGAGGTTTCATTAACTCAGCCGGTCTGCTGGGAATGCTAACGCTTATAAGTTCTAAGTATTATAATTCCCAAATAACAACACTTGAAATTTTTAAAAAATAGGTTATAATATAAGAAAAGGGCGAGAGGATTGCAGTCCTCTCTTTAAAAGCCCCGTTATTTGGTTGTTAGAACTAGCAGTATTATAAGAATTATTGCTAGTTCTTCTGTATTTACAACCATTTTTATCACCTCCCTTCTTCTATCGGTTTTACAAATTTGTAGTTTGCGCCGTAGAAGTATGGATATGATATTCAAGGCTTACCCTTTTATTTAATAATATATCATTTTATTTTTAAAAAATCATTTGTAATATGTATTTCACTGGACTCATATCGCATTTAACACCGGATATTCTCGAAAAACAGTCATAATGTCATCCCGAACTTGTTTCGGAATCTATATAAATATTCTGAAATAAATTCAGGATGACACAACAGCACTTGAAATTTTCGAAAAATAGGTTATAATATAAGAAAAGGGCGGGACAAGTTCCAGCTTGCCCCATTAAAAGCCTCTTATAGTGATTTAAGGACTAGCAGTATTAATAAGAATATTGCTAGTTCTTTTTCAGATATACTGAGCATCACTTTTTATCACCTCCCTTCTTCTACCGGTTTTACAAATTTGAAGTTTGTGCCGTAGAAGTATGGATATGATATTCAGGGCCTACCCTTTTATTTAATAATATATCGTTTTTCTTTAAAAAAGAAATCATATATAAAATGTATTTGAACCCGCTTGCAATTGCTTTTTTCATAACTTATAATGTGATTGAGTTAAGAAAGGAGAGTTTATTATGTGGGAAAAGGATATTAACATTAACGAAGTTAAAGAAATCCGGACAAGAACAACGGT
>CALURE010000020.1 GCA_944323095.1 Candidatus Gastranaerophilales bacterium | reverse complement strand
GCTGAAACTTATGAAAATATTGATTTTATAAAAGACGATCCCGTTCGCGTTCCGAATAGATTTACTGAAAAAAAAGATATTGAAATTGCAGGCTTTATTGCCTCTCTTGTGGCATATGGCAGACGCGAAATTTTTTTGAAAAAATTAGACACTCTATTTGAGATCGCACAGAATGAACCTTTGAATTTTATTCTGAATTTTGAACCTGAAATTCTCGGGGATTTTAATTACCGTTTTGGTAAACCTGATGATTTTGCTCAAATTTTTACTATACTCAGGAATTTATATTCCAAAAGCGGCGGCCTGGAGGAACTTTTTAAATACGGTTACGAAAATCCGATTGAAGGTAATATGTTTATACCTGTAACGGATTATTTTTATTCGCAGGCTAAAGATAACAATTCTCAAGGGTTCAAATTTATGATACCCGATGCACGCAAGGGCAGCGCAATGAAGAGAATGTGCATGTATCTTCGCTGGATGGTCAGAAAAGGGCCTGTGGATTTTGGATTATGGGACTTTATGAAGCCTTCTGAACTTTTAATCCCTCTTGATACTCACGTTGCAAGACTTTCACGTGAAATGGGACTTTTAACACGTAATGCAAATGATTTTAAATCAGTTCTTGAAATTACTGAAAATCTTCGTAAATTTGACCCTGAAGATCCGGTAAAATACGATTTTGCAATGTTCGGCTACGGAGTAAATCAGAGATTCTGAAATAAATTCAACAGGTATGTTTATGAATAAAAAGAAAATTGTTATTGATAATTTATACATTATACTAATACTTGTTTTATTTGTTCTGATACTGGCTTTTTACCCGAATAAAGCATATTTTCACTGTGACAGGTCTCAAAATTTATGTACATTAAACCGTATATCTTTCGCAGGCAAAAATTATATAAAAACAGCAAAGCTTTCATCTTTATCTAAGCCTATGTATTCTTCATATTATGCAAGATTTAGAAATGATGATGTGATGTATTTAGTTGATTATGACAAAGAACTTGATGATAATGTATTTGTGCAATTCAGCTTTCCAACCCTGCATGATGCAAAAAATTCAGGGACCAAATTTAATAATTACTTAAACTCCGATGATAATGAATTTGAGTATATAGACAAATCGCAAACTAAAACTTATCGTAATATAATGCCGTTTTTAGCCTTTTGTTTTTTGTTAAGTCTGGGTAATTTATGTTTTGATTTACCCCGGCAGCAATAGATAATAAAAAAATACGCTCCCTATTCAAGGAAGCGCATAATACATCACAATATTAAAACTTATTGAGCAGCAATTTCCTGACCGTTTGTCATTTTGCTTAACACTTCTATTGCTTTTTCAAGCTGAACATCTTTTTTGTCCTTAATATCATCTTCACTCAACTTAACTTCTATATCAGGTGTTATGCCTTTCTTGTTGATATCTGTACCGTTCGGTGTCAGATATTTTTGTATTGTAATATTTATTCCTGCTTCATATGGAAGTTTATTGATTTCCTGAACAAGACCTTTTCCAAAAGACTGTTCTCCGATAATTACCGCCCTGTGATTGTCTTTCATTGCTCCGGAGAAAATTTCGGAAGCCGATGCCGAGCCTTTATTTATCAAAACTACAACAGGCTTTTTAGTGTAAACTCCGGGAGTTGCCCTCTGGGTTTCTTTATATCCGTCTCTGTCAACGGTACTTACAATTGTTCCGCCGTCCAGAAACATATCGGAAATATATATGGCATTTGTCAAAAGTCCGCCCGGATTTGAACGAAGATCAATAATAAATCCCTTTTTATCACTGTTGTTGTTCAAAATTGTGCCGAATTCAGTTGCTGCATTTCTGCTTATAAAAGAACTTAACCTTATATAACAGAAATCATCGGGCATCTTAACCCCTTCCATAGGAAGTTTCTGGGAAATTGATTTAATTTCAATTTCAGCACGGGTAATTGTATAAGTCTTAGGCGGATTATCTTTACGCTTGACCAGAAGTGTAACCTGTGTTCCTTCTTTACCTCTGATTTTGTCAGCAGCCTTATCTACAGTAATACCTTTTGTGCTCACACCGTCAATTTCAAGAATTTCATCATCTGCCTTAAGACCGGCTTTTTCGGCAGGAGTATCTTCAATAGGCGCAATTACCATTAATTTGCCGTCTTTAACCCCGATTTGAATTCCTATACCCTTTAAAGATCCTTTAATCGAGCTGGTTTCATCTGCAAACTCCTTCGGATCCAAAAATTTTGTGTAAGGATCATTCAAACTTGCTACCATTGTGTTAATGGCAACATACGCATCTTCATTTGTTTGAATTTTATTATCATATTTATGCCGCCATTTTGCCCAATCCTGCTGGTTGTTTGACTGATCTACAAATTTGTTGTTAATCAGCCGCCACACATTGTCATATAAATCCACGGGAGAATATGCAAACACATTGTCCTTGATTACCCAGCCTGACAGAAATAAAAATGTTCCGAAAAATATAATGCTTTTTTTCATAATGTTTCTCATTCTTTAATTGTTTCCTCCAAATACTCTTAACCTTTTTATTACACTACATAGTTATTAAGATGAAATTTTGATAAAAAAGTTTCCTGAATTTTATTAAAAAGATTAAGAGTTTGTTAACAATATAATACCATAAGATTTTAAAAAGCATATATTTTTAAAACTGTTTTAAAAATCTTTAACATTATCACATAAAATTAAGTAAGTGAGCATATCAAGTCTTGAAATAAGTTCTCCGTAGCAGTCAAGTGAGATTTCCATGTTATTTTTAACAGCTTCTCTTGATGCTTCAATACATTTAATCATTTCTTTTTTTAAATTTTTTTCCATTTTTATATCCTTTTTCTTGTACCCGAATTAATTATAAAAGATAAAATAAAAAAAATCAACAAAAAACGGAAATAAAATTAAAAATATTAAATAAAATTAAAAAAATATGTCAATATGGCTGATTTTCAGATGTGTCAATATCGTTGATAATTAAATACATGGATGATGAATATCTGAAAAAATTTGCACAGCATTTAAAAAAAATAAGAAAAGCTAAAAATATTAAGCAGGATGATTTTTTGGATGTTGAGGGAATTTCACGTTCAACTATTGCTATGGTTGAAACAGCTAAAACAGATATAACTCTTTCAAAATTAAAAATTATTGCAGATGTTTTAGGGGTTAACTTAAAAGAACTTCTTGATTTTGACTAATCAAAACTTATAACCGTTATTTCCGGCGGACAGTTAAATCTTAGAGGCAAAATACTTGTACCGAGTCCTTTTGTTGTATAAATCTTTTTACCTTTTTCTTCCAGATAACCGTTCGCATATTTTGTACCGTAAGCAGAAGGCACAACAACCGCTGAAGGTACACGAACCTGTCCTCCATGCAAATGCCCTGCAAGCACAAGATTTACAGATGCAGGAATATCCCGTACTATATCAGGACTGTGGGTCAAAAATATTACCGGTTTATTTACGTTTGCAAGAGCTTTATCTATATCAGGATTACCTGTTTGAAGATCATCAACACCGGCTATGCAAAATTTTGCAAAACATTTATTATTATTAAAAAGAACTTTTACATTATTTTTCTCAAGTTCAGAGATAATTTCCTCTTTTCCCTGCCAGCCGTCATGATTTCCTATAACCGCATAAGTTCCGTATTCAGACTTTATTTGTGAAAACTCATGTGCAATTTTATCAATTGTCATGGACGCACCTTTTTTGTGCCCGCTGACATAATCTCCGCCGAGTAAAACTATATCCGCATTTTGTTTATTTATAGCACGAATAATACGTTTAAGTCTGTACATTTCATATGGTTTGATGTGAAAATCGCTTGCGAAAACTATTTTTAAACCGATTAATTCTTTGTCATGCACTGTTAAACGGTTTACGGTCAAAATATTCGGCTCAATAAATACAGCCCATAAGGCAGTAAAAACAAGCAGGCATATTATAGATAAAAAAATTATTTTCATATTTTTATATAAAACCGGTATTATAAAATACCGGTCTAAAATTTATGATTCAACGTATTCTCTCAAGCGTTTGCTTCTGTTCGGGTGGCGCAGCTTTCTCAAAGCTTTAGCTTCGATTTGTCTGATACGTTCACGTGTAACACCGAACAGCTGGCCGACTTCTTCAAGAGTTCTCTGACGGCCGTCATCCATACCGAAACGAAGTCTTAAAACATCACGTTCTCTCGGTGATAAAGTGCATAAAACTTCAGCGAGATCTTCTCTCAAAAGTTCTGATGCAACGGTTTTGATAGGCGCATCTGCTTCTTTATCTTCAATAAAATCACCCAGACGCGAATCTTCTTCTTTGCCTATCGGAGTTTCAAGAGATAATGGTTCCTGAGCTATTTTAATGATTTCACGGAGTTTCGGAATAGAGACATTCATTTCAATAGCAAGTTCATCTTCTGTAGGTTTTCTTGAAAGTTCCTGAGCAAGACGTCTTGTAACTTTTTTCAACTTGTTAATCGTTTCAACCATATGAACAGGGATACGTATAGTTCTTGCCTGATCAGCAATAGCTCTTGTTATAGCCTGTCTAATCCACCATGTAGCGTATGTTGAGAATTTAAATCCTCTTTCATGGTCAAATTTTTCAGCGGCGCGAATAAGACCAAGGTTGCCTTCCTGAATTAAGTCTAAAAACAGCATGCCGCGTCCTACATATTTTTTAGCAATTGAAACAACCAGACGCAGGTTTGCTTGAACAAGTTTTCTTTTAGCAATAGCACCGGGGGTTCCGCCTTCAAGAATTTTTCTTGCAAGTTCAATTTCTTCATTTGCCGAGAGCAGTTTAATTCTCCCGATTTCTCTCAAATAAAGTCTTACAGGATCATCAACGGCAATACCTTTCGGCACTTCAAAATCAGTTTCATTTTCTTCCGGCTGATTGTTAATCATGTAAATATCTTCAAGATTAGCTTTATTTTCCATTTTTGCAGTAACAATATCTTCAATATTGTCTGTGCTTATATCCATATTAAGATAATTTACTCCGTCAGATTCTCCGGAGAGGGCATGTTCATCATCTATTTCATGCAAGTCAAGATTTTCTTCATCAATAATACTTACAATAGAGGAGCCTGATTGTCTTTTTTTACTCATTAATTTTCTCCAATTTTAATCTGTTATTTATCTTATCTCTAAGCTGCATTTGAATTTTCAGGGCTTCGGTTTCATTATCATTTGCGCTTTTATATAAATTACGTATTTGTTCCTGTTCTTTTTCTTTCCGGCACCGGTTTATCCTGTTGATATTTTCCTGAATTGCCGTTTGAAAATCTTTATCATCCAGATTTTGAAATGTTTCCGAAATACTTATTATTTCTGTTATAGTTTTTTGCATTTCGGGTGAATTAACGAAAGCTGTATAGAGTTTTTCTATTAATTCTTTCACATTATTTACGGTACATATCAATTTGTCAATTGTAGATTTTACATTTATTAACGTTTCATCCGTAAACTCTGCGGGGCTTATCATTTGACTGATTTCTTCAAATGAAAAATGACTGTCGGTTACAAGAAAAACGCTCAATAAATTTTTTTGCGCTTTTTCTGAAATTGATACATTTTTCTTAACAATTGTTTCAATGGCTTTATTTTCATTGTTCTCAAACATCCTGTTTTTCTTAACTTCATGCATTAGGGCTGATTCGTTTAAATTCAATGTATTTGCAATCATTTTTACATACTCTGACTGCACAATTTCGTTTTGAATTTCATTAAGAATAGGAATTATTTCTTTAACTGTTTTTGTTTTTTCTACAGGAGTTTTCGGTTTTTCTTTCAAAATGGCATTAATCTGAAAATCGAGAAGCAGCGGTGCGTTTTGCATAAATATTTTATAACTTTCTGCGCCTGCGGATCTTATAAACTCATCGGGGTCTTTGCCTTCCGGCGGTGCAATAACCCTGATTTCGCATGAATATTTATCATTTGATGTCGAAATATAGCTTTCATCAAACTGTTTGATATTGCCAAGTCCGGTGAATGCTTCTTTAATAAGGTCGGCATTTCTTTTTGTGGCTTTTTGTCCTGCGGCATCTGTGTCAAAGGATAAATAAATCCTTCTTGACGGCGTGTACCTAGAAAGGAGCTTAATATGGTCAGCCGTTAATGCGGTACCGCAGGAAGCCACTGCATTCTCAATCCCGTGTGACTGGGCTGAGATTACATCAAAATAACCTTCCATTAAAACAACACTGTCATCATTTTTTATTGCATCTTTTGCTGTATAAAGTCCGTATAATAATTTACTTTTATTATATATTAAAGAGTCAGATGAATTCAAATATTTTGGCATCTGGTCTTTTTCAATTGCTCTTGCGCCGAAGGCTACATATTCCCCGTATTCGTTTTGTATAGGAATAATTATACGGTTCCTGAATCTGTCAATATATTCTTCACCATCGCGTGTTTTTATTATAAGACCGGCTTTTTCCATCACATCTTCGGAAAATTCGTCTCTGAATTTTTTATAAAACGATGCGTAAGTTTTGGGGGCAATGCCGAGCATGTATTTTTCAATAATATCTTTTGTTATTCCGCGGCTTTTCAGATAATCAAGAGCATCTGTTGTTTCAGGTTCTTTATCTTTTAAAAGACGCAGGTTATAAAATTCTGCAGCTTTTGCGCAGGCTTTAATCATTTCTTCTTTCAGCCCTTTTGATTCTGATTTTGCAAAATTTTTGGGCATTTCAAGCCCGTATTTTTCAGCCAGCTCTCTTATAACTTCAATAAATTCTTTATTCTGGGTTTTCATAATAAATGTCAGGGCATCTCCGCCTTCTCCGCAGCCGAAACATTTATAAATACCTAAATTTGTATTAACCGAAAAAGAAGGAGTTTTTTCTTTGTGAAACGGACACAATCCCCAGTAATGAGAACCGTTTTTCTTTAAAATAACTTCTTTTGATACAACATCTACAATATCCAGACGGTCTTTTATTTGAGTTACTAATTCTTCAATAGTATCTGCCATAATTTCAGTTTAACATAACCAAAATTTTTATTCAAAAAGTTGCCTATTAGGGTAATTGATTAGAAAATTTTTGTATATATTATTTATATTGTTATGAAATATCTGTTTCCTGATAAGGAAAATCAAGGCATCATTTTTGTTGATAATGTTAGAGAGCTTAACTCGGTTAATGGTCTTACAGGAAAGAAACTCTTAATTATAAAAACTAATTTTACTGATATAAATAAGATAAAAAATTTTTGCAGGTCGCACCCCAATATTGACGTATGGATTGCAACAGAAGATATTTCCAGACAAAATATTTTGAAAGCTAATGCCTGCGGAATTAAAAACGTAATTGAGTATCCTATAAAACAGGAAATTTTGAATGATATTTTAAAAGAAAGAAATGAAAAATTTTTACCTGACAAGGAAAAAGATAAAAATAAATATAATGCTGTTAAGGGCTTGAAGGTTATGATTGTTGATGATAACCCTTTAAACACAGAACTGCTTGAAGAAACATTAAAAGAGCTTAAGCTGAATCTTGTAACCTGCAAAAAATCAAAAGAGGCAGTAAAAATAATTAACAGTGAAAAATTTGATTTATTTATGCTTGATATTATGATGCCTGAAATTTCGGGCTTTGATCTTGCGGAAATTATAAAAAAATCAAAGTTAAACTCAAATACCCCTATTATATTTATATCAGCTCTTTCTGATACCGAGCATAAAGTAAAAAGTTACGATATAGGATCTTATGCATACATTGAAAAACCGTTTAATGTAAAAGTTGTCAGATCTCAAATATGCAGCCTTTTAAAAGCTCATAACAAAATAGAAAAACAAACTGAAATGCAAAATTCATATCTTGCAATGGTTACACACGACATGAAAGGTCCTGTTCAAGCAGAAATGTCTGCTATCAAACTTTTTCTCGGGCTGTATAAAAATAATCTCGGGCAGGAACAGAAAGAAATTCTTGAAGGTGTTTTAAGCTCCACAAAATACATGCAGAATTTACTTGTAAATGTTTTGCTTAAACATAAGTGTGACAATGGAAATATTACAATAACAAAATCATTAAATTCTTATAAAAACCTGATTAGCGAATGTTGTGATGAGATTAAATATCTTGCATCAGAAAGAGGTGTTCAATTAAATGTTTTCTATAAATCAAAAACAGAATATCTTCTTTTTGATTACGAGGAAATAAAACGCGTTATACACAATCTGCTGACTAATGCCTTAAAATACGGTTATAAAAATAAACCGGTTTTCCTCTGTGTTGAAGATGACACTTCAATGCTTAAAACATCAATAAAAAATTCCGGTCTCGGTGTTAATTTGAAAAATCCCGAAGATGTATTTAACAAATTTACCACTTACTGCAAAGATCAAAAAAGTGTTAACTCGGGTCTCGGACTTTACATTTCAAAACAAATTGTCGAAGCACACGGCGGAAATATAAAATTTGAAAGTATTCCTAATTCTCATACAACAGTAACTTTTACTCTGCCGGCAATTCATGATGCTTGATGTTCATAATTTTTCTCATATAATGAAAATATGAAATACAGAGACAATGTCCGAAACTTTTGTATAATAGCACACATTGACCACGGAAAATCAACTCTTGCAGACCGTTTGCTTGAAAAAACAGGAACAGTAGCCGAACGTGATATGCAGAATCAGATAATGGATTCTATGGATATTGAACGTGAACGGGGGATTACAATCAAACTCAATTCTGCAAGAATGAATTACAAAGCCAAAAACGGCAAAGATTATATCTTAAATCTCATAGATACTCCGGGTCACGTTGATTTTTCCTACGAAGTTTCACGTTCCCTTGCGGCCTGTGAGGGAGCACTGCTTATTGTTGACGCAACTCAGGGTGTTGAAGCCCAGACGCTTGCAAATGTTTATCTAGCTATCGAACAGAATTTGGAAATTATTCCGGTAATTAATAAAATTGACCTTCCATCAGCCGATGTTGAACGCGTAAAACAAGAAATAGAAGAAGTTTTAGGAATTGATGCCTCCCTTGCAATTCCTGTGAGCGCCAAGGCAGGTATAGGAATTGAAGAAGTTCTTGAGGCTGTTGTGGATTTAATCCCGCCGCCTGTCGACAATTCAGAAAAACCATTAAGAGCACTCGTTTTTGACAGCGCTTATGATCAATATCTCGGAACACTTTGCTTTTTCAAAATTATGGACGGTAAAATTAAAATCGGTGAAAAAGTTAAATTTATGGCATCAGGCAAAGAATATGATGTTGTAGAACTCGGATATCAAACACCTTTAAGAGTTCAGGTGAAAGAACTTGTCTGCGGTGACGTAGGATATTTTGCAGGTTCTATAAAAGAATTGACGCGCTTCGTGGGAGATACCCTGACATCTGTTGAAAATCCCGCAAAAGAACCTCTGCCGGGTTACAAAGAAGCTCTGCCAATGGTATTTTCAGGTCTTTATCCGGTTGATAACGACGATTACGGAGACTTAAAAGAAGCCCTTGAAAAATTAAAACTAAACGACAGCAGCATAACTTTTGAACCCGAAACATCAACAGCACTCGGATTTGGTTTCAGATGCGGATTTTTAGGTATGCTCCATATGGAAATCGCACAGGAACGTCTGGAACGCGAATACGGGCTTTCAATTGTTACAACGGCTCCATCCGTTGTTTATCATGTCTACAAAACTAATGGTGAAATGGTAGAAATCGACAACCCTGCAAACCTGCCGCCGGCACAACTCAGAGATTACATTGAAGAACCTTATGTAAAAGTACAGATTATTGCCCCGAATGATTATGTCGGAACTTTAATGGATCTCGCACAAACAAAACGCGGAATTTTCAAAAACATGTCTTATATTGACAAGGTGCGCGCATCGCTTGAATACGAAATTCCTCTGAGCGAAGTCATTACAGACTTTTATGACCAGCTGAAATCACGCACTAAAGGTTATGCAAGTATGGATTACGAATTCAAAGACTACAAACGCTCGAAACTCGTAAAACTTGACATTATGCTTGCAGGTGAAGTCGTTGATGCACTATCTGTAATCTGCCATGAGGACAGCGCTTTTTATATAGGCCAGAAACTAACCGCAAAATTAAAAGATATTATCCCGCGTCAGCTCTTTGAAGTTCCAATTCAAGCCGCAATCGGTGGCCGTGTTATTGCAAGAACAAATATTAAAGCCCTGCGTAAAAATGTTCTTGACAAATGTTACGGGGGCGATATTTCACGTAAACGAAAATTACTGGAAAAACAAAAGAAGGGCAAAAAACGTATGAAGTCAGTTGGACGCGTTGAAGTTCCGCAGGAAGCGTTTATGGCTGTTCTGAGTCTTGATGAGGAATAATGCCTTCATCACGTGCTTTCATTGCAGCTTCTGTTCTGTTTTTAACTCCAAATTTTTTGTAAATGCTTGTAAGATGCGCTTTTACAGTAGAATCTGAAATAAATAATATTTTACCTATAACTTTATTGCTCTTGCCCCTTGCCATCCATTGCATTACATCTAATTCACGTTCAGTAAAATCTTTTTTCTTCTTTTTCATATTTCCTTAATCTTTAATCTTTTTTTAAATCGCTCTCACTTTATTACAATATTAGCAAAATGAAATGATTTTACTATTAGCCAAAAGTATAAATTTCAGTCATACTGCTGTTAAGCAAGAAAATTTGTAAAATTAGAAATGTAAAGAAATGTAAAATTATATGTATAAAATATATACTCTTTAAGCAATTTTTACATACAAAAATACTTTATATAAATATGGAAATCAATTAAATGGAAATTTAAGAGATAAGAGTATTATTAAAATATGTTACAAATATCTGTAAAATATGATTTTTAATTAAAGATTATTAAAAACATGACGATATAGATATTGTGAGTAAATTATAACCCTTAACGGGTTAACAAAGGAGAAAACGGAAATGACAAAAGTTAACGGAAATGGCGGCGACAAAACAAATTTAGAAGCTTTAAAAGCTTATTATGAAGCATTGCAAACAAAGAAAGCAGACAAACAAGAAAAAACAGATAGTGCTAAACCTGTTATTAATTTTAAAGGCACAGAAGGTATTCAGGCAAGCGCTTTAGATGCAACGGCTGCTCAAATTTGGGGAGTACAATTATCCAAAGTTGATAAATCAGAAGCTGCAACACAAAAAAGAATTGAACAATATTTTAATACACCATTTATGGAATCACTTGATGCAATGCAGGGAATAGAACCCGATTTTGCACAGTACGCAATGGCAAATATTAAAGGAGTTGACCCTGACAAATTTGCAAAACATATGAATAAACCGTTAGGTGAAGAAACAGCCGCAGGTGTTACAGAATATTTAGACGCATTAGTTTAACTTATAAATATACAAATTTACTCACACGCATTTTAAAGACCGGTTATACAATCGGTCTTTTTTATGTGGAGCGGCACACTTTCTCTGCTATGGGTGAGGGAACGACCAACGGAGGACAGCCAAACATTCAGTATGCCGGATTGTTACGTCATCCCGAACTCGTTTCGGGATCCCGTGAGATTCTGAAACAAGTTCAGAATGACATTTATGTTTTTGAATAATTTCGTAGGGTGGGATAAGCGTTCCCACCACTTATCTGCTGCAATATAAATCCCAATAAAATAATCTTTGTAATATTTATTTACAAAAATTTAAAGTTTTTTTATAAATTATCCGATATACGTTCATGTAAAAATAGTAGTTTTACAGAAAGGACAGGTATTATGGAAATTTCAGGAGTATCAGCAAATGCCTACACTTCGGCAGCAGCTGCTATTGGTGAAGAAGAAGAATTAAAAGAACAGGAAGAACAAAAAGCCGCAGAAGAAGCTAAAGAATACGGTGTAGCTACAAAAGAAAAGCAGCAAAAAGATACCGTACAATTTGCATCTTCGGATTACGGTAAAGAAGATGTTGAAGAAAAGGCCGCAAATTATTTGAAAAACATAATGTTTGTAAATAATTTGACCGCAGAATCAAATGCAGCATTGCAGAACTATCTTAATACATTTGACGCGGCAGATTTTATCAAAAAATACGGGCCGTTTAGTTCAACTGCCGAAATTTCTGCCGCTGTATATGCAGCAGTCGGAAGTTTGATTAAACAACAGCAAGATGAATAGTTAAAACTACCACAACACAATTTTTGGAGCCTATAGTCAATCTTAAATTTCAAATACAATAGACACAAAAATTGTGTTGTTTTTATATATAAAATAATCTACTGTAAATTATTTAAAAGTTGAACAATTCCTGCAATGATATGTTAAAAGCCTTTGCCAATCTTTTGGCAGTCGATATTGTGGTATCAGTTACTCCTCTTTCAATTGCACTTAAATAACTGGGTGATATATTTACTCTAAAAGCAAGCTCATCCTGTGTAATACTAAGATTTTTACGCAAAAAAGCAATTTTTTGCCCAAATTTTCTTGTTAAAACTTTATCATATTTAAATGCTCTTTTACCCATTAATGGCAATAATATAATATACATTTTTAAAATTTAAATTATCGGATAGTTGAAATTAGTATAATGCCGGTGTACTACCTTAATATTTGTAACAATTTTAATTACTTGTTTTGAAAAATAAATAATTCATATAGATCAACTTCAAGTGCCTTAGCTATACGTTTTACTGTTGATATAGTAGTGTCTGTTACACCTCTCTCAATTGCACTTAAATAGCTGGTGGAAATACCCGCCATAAATGCTAATTCATCTTGAGGCAAATCTTTATCTTTACGTAATGCAGCCACTTTTAGACCAAAATGTCTACATAAAATTTTATCATATGAGAATTGTTTTTTCCCCATAATTAAAATTTTATGAAATTATTTGACAATATAAAAACTATGGGATAATATTTTTATATCATAAATACTTGTAAATAAAGGATTTATAAATATAAAAATTTTAAAGACTATTAAGGATTTCTATGTATAAAAATAACAAAGAAGACAAATTATCGAAAAACTCGCCCTATATCATCAGATTAATGAGAAATGACGCAGTGTTAGGCACATATAGAGTTAATCAGGAAATATTTTTGTCTGTTCAAAAAGACCTATCCCCTTATAAGTCGTGTAAAGAAAAAGCGAAAAAGGTAAAATGTGTTGAAACAGGTGAAATATTTAACAGTGCGAAACAGGCAAATGAAATGCTGGTTAAGAAAGGCTTATCTTACAGTTATACAGCCTATATCCGTATTAAAAACGCTTGTAAAAATAGAGAAGAAACTGCTTATGGTTTTCACTGGCAATTTGTAGATGAGAGATAATAAAAAACTTTGAATAATTCTACCACCACCGCTATAAATGAAAACAGCCTGCCTTCCTGATCTCTGAACTTCTGTTCTTCTAATAATCATTGAAGGTGGGAACGCTTTGCTTATCCCACCCTACTAGCCAACGGAAGTCAAGAAGGCAGGAGGTCAGGCTGTTTACGGCGGGCAGAGCCCGCAAATAAGTTACTTTCGTGCGAAGCACCGATAACAGCTTGCCTTCCTGACCTCTGAACTTCCAGTC
The DNA here is from genome assembly GCA_944323095.1 of Candidatus Gastranaerophilales bacterium. Classification (GTDB taxonomy): domain Bacteria; phylum Cyanobacteriota; class Vampirovibrionia; order Gastranaerophilales; family Gastranaerophilaceae; genus Stercorousia. Next base: position 3,073 of record CALURE010000020.1, on the reverse strand, counting down.
TTCTAATAATATAACATTAAATTCTTTTAAATATCAATGACGTATTAATCCCGCCGAAGGCAAAGTTATTTGACATTACATAATCCGTTTTTATTTGTCTGCCTTCACCTGTAATGTAACCAAGTTTTCCGCATTCGGGGTCAATTTCCGTTAAATTCAGTGTCGGGTGGAACCAGCCTCTGTTCATCATTTCTATTGTTAAAATCGCTTCAATTGCACCGCAGGCGCCAAGTGTGTGGCCTGTGTAGCTTTTTGTGGAACTTACGGGAATTTCTCTTTTAAATACCTGTTCTGTCGCCCATGTTTCTGCCAGATCACCCTGAATTGTTGCTGTACCGTGTGCATTTACATAACCTATTTTGTCAGGTGTCAAATTTGCATCTTTAAGCGCAAGTTCAAGCGCGGTTTTCATGGTTTCTCTATTGGGATTTGTAATATGTGTTCCGTCAGTGTTTGTGCCGAAACCTGTGATTTCTGCATAAATTTTTGCCCCGCGTTTTTTTGCGTGTTCATATTCTTCAAGAATTACTGTTCCTGCGCCTTCGCCGAGCACAAGCCCGTCGCGGTTTTTATCAAAAGGCGAGGGGGTTAATTTCGGAGTATCGTTTTTCAAACTTGTTGCATACAATGTGTCAAAGATTGCAATTTCCGTTGCATGAAGTTCTTCGCCGCCGCCTGCAATCATTACTGTTTCATAACCGTTTTTGATTGTTTCATAGGCATATCCGATGCCCATTGAGCCTGATGTACAGGCAGTTGAACAGGGAACAAGGCGGCCTGTGGTTTTTAAGTAAAGCGAAATATTTACAGGAGCAGTCTGGGGCATCATTTTTACATATGAACCTGAATTCAGACCCCTTACCACTTTATCAACCTGCATTCCGTAAAAATCTATTATTGCATCAAGTGAGCCTGATGAAGAACCGTAGCTTACACCTGTCTGCCCGTTTGTAATAATTTCATCACCGAGAAGCCCCGAATCTTCAAGCGCCTGTTCAGCTGTTCTTACAGCCATAATTGATAAAGGCCCCATTGTACGGGTAACTTTTCTGTTATAAGTCGGCGGAATTTCAAAATCTTTGACATGTGCTGATAGTCGTGTATTCAGTCTTTGATACCGGTCAAGGTCTTTATTATATTCAACACAGTTTTCAAGTTTTAATAAACTTTCGAAACAAGCATCAATATTGCTGCCTAAAGGGCTTGTGAGCGCCATTCCTGTTACAACTACACGTTTTGTCATAAGTAAAGCCCTCCGTTTACGGAAATTACCTGCCCTGTAATGTATGATGCGTCTTCGCTCATAAGATAATTTACAAGGCTTGCAACCTCTTTAGCCTCACCTAATCTTTTCATCGGGATTAATTTTTTGACCTCATCCAGCGGAACATCTTTTATCATATCGGTATTAATTACCCCCGGAGCAATACAGTTTACAGTAATCCCCCGTTTTGCAAGTTCAAGCGCAAGAGATTTTACGGCACCTATAATTCCCGCCTTTGATGCAGAATAATTTACCTGCCCGCGGTTGCCTGAGAGCGCGGCAACAGAAGACATAGCAATAATTCTTCCCTTAATTCTGTTTGAAATCATCGGCATTACAAGAGGTTTTAGGACATTATAAAATCCTGTCAGGTTTGTTGAAATAATTTCATCCCACTCATCACCTTCCAGAGCCGGAAAAACATTATCTCTTGCAATTCCGGCATTCAAAACAATTCCGTAATAAAGCTTGCCCTCAAGGACAGATGCACATTCTTCCCTGTTTTTAATATCAAATTTTAAAATTTCCGCATTCCGCCCCAGAGCCTTTATTTCATCGGCGGTTTCTTTTGCTTTTGCTTCGTTGCCTGCGTAATGGACATCAATATCAAACCCGTTTTTTGCAAGATAAAGTGCAGTTTCTTTGCCTATACCTCTGCTTGAACCTGTAACTAAAACTCTTTTCAAATTAGTCTCACCCATCATAATTCCTTTAAATAAGCTTCTGCATCTTTTGGCTGGAACACATTTACCGCCGCTTTTGCCACCTCTTCATTTTCATTATAAATTAAACATTCAAATGAGACAAGTTCGTTATCAGTATAAATTTCCTGTGCAGTAATAGTATAAGTTTTTCCGTTTTCAAATTTGTCAAGAGAATTTTCATAAAGTCTTGTACCGAGAAGAAATCCGATTTTCGGAATAGTTTGGCCTGCTTTGTAATAAGCGTAGCACCCGATTGTTTGCGCCATAAATTCAATCCCCGCAAGTGGAGAGATACCATTGATTTCTTTATCAAAAAATATTTTATCTTCACTTATTTCAACAGATGTTTTGACAAATTTTTTATCCATATCGACTTCTAAAATTTTGTCAATCAAAATCATCGGCCTGTCATGCGGAAGAACATTTTCTAATGATGGAAAAAGTCTACTTCCTTCTCCACTGCCGCGGGAGAAGGTGGCGGAGCCGGATGAGGGGGAATGTTTTCCCAGTATTACTACCGCATTTGTTCCGCCAAACCCGAATGAGGTGCACATACAGGTATTTATATTTTTCTGCGGAGTATCTTTGTTAACAAGATTGATTTTAGGCAGAGTTTCATCGTATTCTCCGTCATATTCGTGGATTGGCAAGGCTCTTTGACCTTTTAAAATCTCATAACATATATAAGTTTCAACGCTTGCGGCAGCGCCGAGGCAATGGCCTGTCATCGGTTTTGTAGAGCTTGCAGGGACTTTGTTGCCAAAGATTTTATAAACTGCATTTGCTTCCATCAAATCATTTGAAACGGTTCCTGTTCCATGAAGATTTATGTAATCTATATTTTCGGCTTTAAAGCCTGATTCATCCAGCGCCTGCTGAATTGCAATTGAGGCTTGAACCCCTTCAGGATCAGGGGTTGCAGAATGATAAGCGTCTGAAGTTTCTCCGATACCGAAAATTTTTATACCATTACCTTTCCCTTTTTCTAATAGAAACAAAGCTCCGCCTTCCCCTAAGCTTATTCCTGTACGGTTTTTGGAAAACGGATTTGTTTTTTGATGAGATAAAACTTCCAGTGCATGAAACCCGTATGTCGGCATAGGAG
>CALURE010000019.1 GCA_944323095.1 Candidatus Gastranaerophilales bacterium | reverse complement strand
ATTATAACATACTTTTTATTTTTTTCAATATTTTCATATAAAAAGAGGTTTACTTTTAATAAAGAATTATTAAATATAAACATATGAAAAAATTCTTTGTTATTTTATTTTTATTAATATTTTCCGTTCCGGTTGAAGTTCTGGCAGAAGGAGACTTATGGGATAATTTCGGTGATACTAATGTTTACGGGCAAAAACCGGTCAGTGATGAAGAATTTCAACAGGCATTAGACAGCAAAAAAGGTAAAAAGAAACGTGACAAAAATATTCCGAAAGGTGAAAGCTTTTCACAAAGCAATGAGACAGAAACTCTTTTCAATACAACAAAAGAGCTGCCGGTACTTTTAATTCCTATGGATTTGAAAGCTGGTGAAAACGGTGTTATCCCTACAGGACACTATCAAGTCCTCGGAGAAAAAGAAAACGGAAATGTTTATATAAATCTTTATCAGTCACACGATTTGATTGCAAAACTTCCTGCACAGGAAACTGATGACGATTTTAACGAACCTGCAATAAACTTTGTAAAACTTCTTCCGCACGGAGATTATCATGTTAAAATAATTTATGGCGGAATAGATTTTAATGCCTATACTGTACTTGACACAAAATAATTTCTAACAAAAGGGGAAAATTATGAAAAACAGAGCAATAGTAATTGTCATAGATTCAATGGGAATAGGTGCGATGGCAGATTGCAGAGATTTTAACGATATTCCGGAATGTAATACCCTAAAAAACGTTTGTGAATTTAATAATGGACTCAAAGTTCCTAATATGGAAAAAATCGGATTAGGTAATATTCAAGATTTTAAAGGAATATCAAAGGTTAAAAATCCCATAGGCAAATACGGAACGCTAATAGAAAAATCAAAAGGCAAAGATACCACAACAGGTCACTGGGAAATGGCAGGATTAATATCTTCAAAACCTTTTTCCACATTTCCACAAGGTTTTCCGCAGGCACTCATTGATAAATTTATAAAAGAAACAGGCTGTAAAGGTGTTCTTGCAAATATTCCGGCAAGCGGAACCACAATTATAACTGAATTAAATGAAGAACATCAAAAAACAAAATTTCCGATAGTATATACAAGCGCCGACAGTGTTTTTCAAATCGCTGTTGACACCGATTTAATACCGCTTGAAACACTTTATGAATGGTGTAAAACAGCACGCACAATTCTTGACAGTGACGGGTGGAATGTTTCAAGGGTAATTGCACGTCCTTACAAAGTCATTGACGGAAAACCAACAAGAATTTCAAAAGACAGACGGGATTTTTCCATGGTTCCAACACACACAATATTAAACGAAATAAAAAATGCCGGCGGAAAAGTTATCGCAATAGGCAAAATTGAAGATATTTTTTCAAAATCCGGGATAACTCACGCTATCCATACAGGTTCAAACAAAGAAGGACTTGAATTGACACTGCAGGCTGTTAAAAATCAACTTGACTTAAATAAAATTGCCTATGAAGATTACAAAAATATTGAAACGCAAACAGGCGATTTTATATTCACAAATCTTGTTGATACAGATATGCTTTACGGACACAGAAACGACCCGAAGGGATACGGGCTTGCAATTGAAGAAATAGATACTTATGTTGACGACATTATTGATAGTATGACAGATAATGATTTGTTGATAATTACGGCAGACCACGGCTGCGATCCTACTGTTGAAGGCACAGACCATACAAGAGAAAAAGTTCCTGTCCTTGTGTACTCAAAAAATATTACAGCGGAAAATCTCGGAACAATTAACGGATTTGATTTTATTGCCAAACTGGTTAAAGAACAAATATTATAATTGAAATTTAAAATCTTTTATATTATAATAAGCACGTGAAGAAATTCACAATGTAAAAAATATAAGGAGAAAGTAGAAATGACAGTAAAAGTAAATGATTCTTGCATCGGATGCGGCGCTTGCGAATCTATTTGTGATGCAGTATTTTCAGTAGACGGTGTAGCTCAGGTAAATGAATCTGCAGTTGCTGATAACATGGATTGTGTTAAAGAAGCTGCTGATGCATGCCCTGTATCTGCAATCGAAGTTGAATAATTTTAAATTAACTAAAGCAAAAACGGCCTGAGAAAACTCAGGTCGTTTTTTATATACTTAATTCCTTAATCTAGTAATCAATTTTATATCCGTTCTGCTGCAAATACGTGAAACAACCAGCACCATAGCCGGCAGAAGGTCCACCGTCTTTACAAATATTAACTCTACCTGCGACAGAATTATCACAAGAATTGTCATCTGGATTAACACGATATTTAGGGTCTACCTCAGAAACAGAACCATCAAAATATAAATTAAATGTAAAAATATCATAACCTTGCCTATTGGGGCTTCTTTTTCCGTTTAAATCAAAATAAACATTCGCTGGGCGGCTTTCATCACCAGCTCTGACACAAATACTAACTCCATCTGCTAATATTTTACAAGAATAGTCAGAGAAATATCCTCCCAAAGGCGGATCGTAACCATCTGCACTATTTTTTAATGCAGGTTTATAATCTGTTCCAAAACATTGTTCAAGCTCTGTACACTCTTCAACTACATTAAAATACTTATCTAAGAACTCTCCTCCTAAATCAATACCTTTTTGCCAATCATCTGTCGAATTATACAGTAAACTTGTCTCGGTTATTTTATTTACTCCTTCATCAGCCATTAATTTCGTTACTGCCTGACCTACTACTGAGGACATTTTCTTTACACCTGCTTCAAACTGAGATTTCTGGTAATTCGCTATCAGTGACGGTAGGGTTAATGCTGCAACAACTCCGATAATCCCAAGGGTAATTAGAACTTCAGCCAGAGTAAACGCGGCTCGACGAACATTGTTGGAAGTATCTATGTGCGTAGCACCCTCTGCGAGGGTAAAGGCAGCTAGGTTTTTTGTGAAGGGTGAAGCGCATTTCCCTCGCCCCTTGCGGGAAAAGGTGAGGGGTCTTATCATATTCTGTAAATAAGTTAGTTTTTGGAAGTTATTCACGTCATGCTGAACTTGTTTCAGCATCTCATTAACATCGGATTGCTCGCTGTATTTGAGCATCTTACAAGATCCCGAACAAAGTTCGGGATGACAGATTACTCCCTCCCTGATTAGGGAGGGCAGGGGTGGATAGTGATTGTTACCCATCCTATTATCCTTCCCTGATAAGGGAAGGATGTTTTGCATTATTTCGTAGGGTGGGATAAGCGTTGCGTTCACACAGTTTGTGCTATCCTCAAGCCTACAATCTGATGCTTTTGCCCTAAATAATTTTCGCCAGAACCCTTGTGGAGAAGCTAGTAGCGCCCCCCCCCCGACGGAATTAAAATTTTTTGTTCTTCTTGCATGTTTGCTCTCCTTTCATTTTTAAATGCATAACTATAATTTCTTAACTCACATTGTTTTATTTTTTGTATTCACAAACAAAAACAAACTTTTTTGCAGTGGTATTTTCAATATGGCTGTCATTCAAAGGCACAACATCACCGTTTTCGGCAAGCAGTCCTTCAATAGAACAGACATACTTATCTGTAACATCAGACTCTTGAGATTGCATACGGTCATTATTTGCCTGTTTTTGCTCAAGATCAGAAATCCGCATTGTCAGACGTTCTTCCAAATTACGAATTTCCTGAGCAACATTCATGTAATCCTGATTTGCAGAACTATTATTCACAGGATAGTGCTGTGGAGCAGGTGCCGGAGCAGCCGGTGTGATATTATTATTTTTATTATTTTTCTTTCCGCTATCCATATTATAAGAATCTACTATCATTGGAGCGCTGAAAATCATTACAATACCTATTAGTATAACAGTAGCTATTGCATAACCTATTGCAGACATCCCGCATCTTTTATTCATAAATTTTCCTCATTTCTTTCTCAATGCTTAACCTAGACTTCATTAACAACTGCCTGCAAAGCTTCAAGAGCATCCGCAGGGAGTTTATCAATTCCGCCTTTTTCTTTTTCTCTGGATTTTACAAACTCTATCCTGTCTTTCATACGTGCAATAAACTGTTTTTTATATTCTTTATTGCTAAAAGACGTATCAAAACCGTCTAAATCCATAATTTGAATATCTGAAAAATTTTCCCATTTATGAAATTTCGCTGTCCCTTCAACAATACTTTCTATAATACTTAAAGTATATTCCGGTTTAACCTTAGTTCCCATAAATTCACCCGTATTCAAAATATAACATTCAACCCCGTCCTGTATAAGCTGCTTAAATCTTTCATAATCAACAGCTAAGGGATAAACCCTGAAAGGATTTGCATAAGGCTCAACAACAAGCGCATCAGGGTCAATACCTTTTGCAAGCCTTTCTGCCGATGTACGTTTTGTCGCGAGAGTTGCACCCATTGCGGCACCTAAAGATGCACCTGAAAGCTTTAAAACAGGAGGGATAGCAGGATCTTTCATCAACCAGAAAATAGCATTAATCGGCTCATCTATTCTGTCCACTCTATTTGCTGACCATAGTTTAGATTTAACGGCTCTGCCGTTTCCGTTTCTGATATCACCGGTTATAGAAATTATTTTACCGTTTTCAAGTGCTATAGCGCCTGCATTTTGCTGGGTTAAAATATATTTGTTATCATCACATCCGTAAGGGTAATCAGCTGTTTTATCAAAATAAGCAGGTTCTAACGCAATTGAATACTTCTTCTCAGTGTTTATGATAAATGCATCGTCATGCAAAATTGTAATATCATATTTATTATTATGTTTTGCATGCGTAATGGTTGATTTCCCAGAACCCGATAGCCCAAATACCGCCGCCTGAAAAGTTTTCCCGTTTTCCAGATTATAACGTTTCATTCCGCCGTGACATGCAGCATACCCGTTACGCGAGGCGCATCCCCACGCAAGAGTTAATGTTCCCTTTTTATGTTCGCCAAAGTAACGCATACCAAGAATTGCCGCACAGTTATGTTCCGGATCAAAAAATGTCAATCCGTACGGAAATTCAGGATGCGACCAGTCAGGATCAGAAAATACATAAATATCATTTTCATCTAATTTTCGTGAATTTTCATACATTTTTTTATAAGCTTCATTTATATATTGAAAATTAAGCATCCAGGAATATAAAATATTTTCAAAGCCTTGCGGTATCAATAAATGCGCCTTAATCATAAAATCTTCCTGCAATCCGATAACCGTCTGAGCTTTATACATTAATTTTTCACGTGATTGATAGACCGCCTCGCGTAAGACAGGCAAAATATAATTTAAATCACAATTCGGCTCCCCTGCAATCTTTCTTGCAGCCGCACATCTGCCGACAACAGCCCCATCGTTAAACAAAAGCTGTTTAGCATTTTCAGGTAAACCGATTTTTTTCGGCTCATATACGGGCATACCTGTCAATTCAATTGTTCCGGGGCTTTCTTTTGCAAGTTTGTATGCCTGAGAAACAGATTCAATTTCTTTTACATTGTTTGCAAAAAAGGGTGTTATAATTGTTGCCCTCGCAGCAGACATCCTATTTTTTAACCCGTCTGAATTTAACCAAAACTCTCTTGTTGCCATAAAAAGCCCCCTTCCTCATACCGGAAAATCACGATATTTGAAATCCTGTATTTAATTTTATCACATATTAAAGATTTTTTCAAGAAAAGCCTTTTGTGACTTATATCTAAATTTACACTTGTTATGAGTAAACCACGATATAACACACATATAAATTTATGCATTTTATATTTACACGGGTAGTTACAAAATATAAATATTGTGATAGAATATTATTGTTAAAACTGTAAAATAATAAGGGGATGCTTTATATGAATAATAAAATGAAAAGTTTAGTATTAATTTTAGCACTTGCAGTCGGGATAAATGTTTATGCGGCAGTTCAAACTCCCGTAAAACCGGATACAAATACAACAGTTACACAGACTGCTAAAAGTTACATTACCGTAAGTCCGCTCGATCTTGTAGCAAGACCGCATTTTTATCTGAATAAAAATGTAAAAATTAAAGCGAAATTCGATAAATTTTCAACACTCGGATTGGATTACAAACCTGCAATGAGAAGCTCGCAGGATTATATTTCTTTCCTTATTCAAAGACCTGATGTGACAGATCATAACATTCCGCTTTCAGAATTGAAAATATTTATTAAAAGAGCTGAAGCTGAAAAATATATTGAATTGAATTCCGGGGATGTAATAGAATTTTCAGGGAAAGTGTTCTCAAATGCTCTCGGAGATCCCTGGATGGATGCTGAAAAATTCACAGTAATAAGTTCCAAACCAAAATCAGATACAAAATAATTTTTCATAATAATAATCACGGAGTTAAGATATGAGCGATACTAAAAATGATATATTTTTTTTTTTTTTTTTTCACTTTTACCAGCCGCCGAGAGAAAATCCGTGGCTGGAAGCCATTGAATTACAGGACAGCGCACTTCCTTTCCACGATTGGAATGAAAGAATTAACAAAGAATGCTACAATCCTAATTCTGTGTCAAAAATTGTCGACAGCAGAAACAGAATTCTTGATGTTGTTAACAATTATGAATATATAAGCTTTAATTTCGGTCCTACACTTCTTTCCTGGATGGAGCACTTTGCTCCTCTGACATATGAAAGGATAATTAAAGCAGATATTGAAAGTATCGCCGAACACAACGGGCATGGAAACGCAATGGCTCAGGTTTATAACCACATCATAATGCCGCTTGCAAACGAACAAGATAAACAAACACAGGTAAAATGGGGTATTAGAGATTTTGAATACCGTTTCGGCAGAAAACCGGAGGGTATGTGGCTTGCGGAAACCGCAGTTGATGATGATACTCTTAGAATTTTGGAAGAAAACGGCATTAAATTCACAGTTCTTTCGCCTTATCAGGCTGCAAAATTTAAACAAAAAGGCGACAAAGAATGGACGGATGTCAGCTGGGGCAATATTGATCCTGCACGCTCATACAGATATAATATTAAATCCGCACCGGGCAAATATATTGATTTATTTTTCTACGACGGAGCAATTTCGCGCTCTGTTGCTTTTGATGAACTTTTAAAAGACGGCAATAAATTTATTAAACGTCTTAAAGAAGGTGTTTCTGACTGCAGAAACTACCCGCAGCTTGTAAATATTGCAACTGACGGTGAAAGTTACGGGCATCACACCAAATTCGGAGATATGGCTCTTGCTTATGTTCTAAAAATAAAAGCAAAAGATGAAGGCTTTACTATAACTAATTACGCGGAATACCTTGACAAATACAGAAGTGATTGCGAAGTAGAAATAAAACAGGCTTCAAGCTGGAGCTGCTTCCATGGGGTCGGCAGATGGAAAGAGGATTGCGGATGCTCTACAGGCGGCCACCCGGGGTGGAATCAAAAATGGAGAAAACCGTTAAGAGACGCTCTTGATTATCTCAGAGATGAATTGGCAAAACTATATGAAAAAGAAGGTGCTAAATACTTTGAAAATGTCTGGAATATCAGAAACAAATATATAGACGTTATTCTCGACAGAAATGAAATGAATGTCAAAAAATTCCAGCAGGAAAACTTTAAACCTGATTTGTCGGACGAAGAAAAAGTCCATGCAATGGAATTACTTGAAATTCAGCGTCAGGCACTTTTGATGTACACAAGCTGCGGATGGTTTTTTTCTGAAATCTCAGGGATAGAAACCGTTCAAATTATGAAGTATGCCGCACGCGCAATGCAGCTGGCAGGCAAATTTACAGATAAAAATTTTGAAGAAAATTTTCTGAATATTTTATATGAAGCAAAAAGTAATATCCCCGAACACGGAACCGGAAAGGATATTTATGAACGTTTTGTCAAACCGTCTATCGTAACAACCAAACAAATAGCAAGCCTCTGGGCACTATCATCTTTATATCAGGATTTTGAAGATGAAGAAAGTGTATATTGTTACACAATCAAAAAACATGCATACAAAAAAGTCCAGAAAGGAAATTCTTCATTTGTTATAGGGCATATTGAAATCCAGTCAAAAATTACACTGCAAAAATCGAACATGATGTTTGCACTTATGCAATATTCAGGGGGAGATTTCCATTGCGCCATAAAAGAATATCCGGATGACACTGAATTTAACAAGATAAAAACAAATCTAATAAAAACTTTCCTTATGAATCCTTTAACAGAGATTATACGGTCGCTCGACGAAATCTTCGGAAAAGAATATTTTACTTTAAAAGATATATTTATTGAAGAAAGACGCAAAATTTTACAAATTCTGCTGCGCGACAAACTTGCAAAATTTTCTCAAACATATCAGGTTATGTATGATGAAGGAAAAGGTTCGATTTCTCACCTTCAAGGACTCGGACTTAAAATCCCTGATGAATTTAAAATCTCTGCTGCTTATGCACTGAGTCATAAATTCAACGATATTGTAGTACATTCAGGCGGATTTCTGGATGAAGAAGCTATACAACAGGCTGCTGATTTGAATTATGAAGCTAAAAAAATTGACATACAAATGGATAAAACACCATCCAACAATATTTTCAGTAAAAAAATTCTGCAAAATATCAACAGACTTGTTCACAGTTTTGAAATCCAGCAGGCTGATGTTATTCTGGAACTATTTGATACAATTGAAAAGCTTGAACTGCAAATTGACATATCGGAAGCACAGAATATCTATTTTTCAAAAATATACCACAGGGTAGGAGATATTATTGAAAACGGTTTGACAGGAAATAAGAAGTCAAATAACAAAAAATTCATTGAAATGCTTTTACAAATCGGAGCAGATTTAAATATTAATACCGAGTTCTATCAAAAAAAATTAGATAAATTATTACTGCAATAAATAAAATACGGTTTGGAATATTACCAGTTTTCCGAACCGTATTTTTTCAGCATTTCGATATTACGGAGAATTTTATGCTCCACAGCTTCAATTTTTTTCAAAATTTCAGGAGAATTATTTTTCATTTTTAACAGTTTTAACTCCAAAAGTTCTTCTTTAGAACGTCTTACTTTTTGTTTTTCTTCCTCACGTTTCCAGAAAAGCCAGCCTTCAAAACCACACCCCGGCGGCACTATTGACCACGGAGTAGAAGGACAATGTCTGCATAAAGCAGGTCTGTTTTCATAGTTTGAACAAAGATTGTCATCACGCAAGTATTTACAGCAGTAAAAAGTTATTTCTTTTTCATTAAAATTCCCGTCATCAGTTAATCTCAGAATAATATTATCAACCACCTCCGCATCAACAAGCCTCGCCTCCTCTATAGAATCGTACGGCTCAAAAATTGACAAAAAATCCAAAGCCCCTTTATCACCTTTAGCTGCCAATACTTTAAGCTTGTCATACGGAATAGATGTTGTTACTACCCTGCAACACCTGCCGCACATGTTGCAAAGATGTTGCGGCCGCTTTGATAAATAATTTTCTTCATAACTGCTCATAAAATTATTATAGTCATCATGCATTAAACAAAAAATTCTGTAACATTTCTTAAAAAATAAGCAATAATTAAATAAAATTCTACTTTATTAATATAAGTAGTAAAAGGGTAGTTTTCATGCAAAGTTCAGTAGGACAACAAAATAATATTCAACAGCAAAAGGTTATTCCTCAATCACAGCAGCAGTATCAAACACAGCCGCCAAAAGTTGTTCAGCAGCCTGTCCAAAATCCACAGCCTGTTCAATACTATTATCCGACTCAACCGCAGAGCCAGAATGTTCAGGTGCCTAATTATTCAGGTGTAAATATCCAGATTTTTAACCCTTCTGTTGCAACTCCAGGGGCAACGGCTCCTGTTTATAATGTTAATGCTCCTAATTACGGTACAAATCCGGTAAACGGATGCTATCCTCCGGGGTATTATACAAATAACTGGGGGAACAACGACCAAAATAGCCAGAAAAATATCTCAACAACAACTACAAATACCACAGAAAATAAGACAACAGATAAGAAAACTGAAAAACGAGAAATAGTTCAGCTGACAGATGATTATATCAGAAATCTTGAAAATTATTTGAACAGTCAGGATAAAGAAGTTAGATTAATGGGTGCAAAAGAAGTTATTGCAAGACTTGAAGAAGATAATTCAAGAAAAGATGATAAAGCTCTAAATGCTCTTGTTAACAAAATGCTTCAGGATCCTTATACTCCGGTAAAAATACTTGCTCTGAGTGCTCTTGATTCAAGGGTTGTGACAGGTGACGACTATACCGTAGGACTTTTGAAACAAATGCAAAACTCAACATCAGGATACGGTCAGGATGCCCTGCAGGCAACAAATATTCTGCTCAAGATGTCAGGTAAAAAAGTAGAAAAAGAATTTGAAGTAAAAGACAATAAAAAATCTTCCGCAAAAACAAACGGTGAAAAATAATGAGTATATCAACAGCATTAACATCAGTAAAAAATAACTTTACGAAATATCTTGCAAAAGGTGCAGGAGCAGCTGCTCTCGGCATAATTGCATATGATTCACACGTTATCGGGAAACTCCAGTCAGATGTTTATTCAAAATCCCGTGATGCAGAAGCTTGTATGGAAAGATTCAGCAACACGCAGTATCTCTCAAGTCCCAGCGTCACATCTTCAAAATTAAAACGCGGAGTATTTAACCTTGAAATGGAAGATAACACAAGACATTTTATAAATTCTGCAATCGGATATTTTAAAGGCTTCGGTTCAATGCTTATAAACAGTGTTATACCGCTTGGATTAGGACTCGGAGCTTTATTTGCTAAAGGTAAATGGGCAAAAGGTTCTGCAATAGGTCTCGGTATTTATGCAGTTGTAAAATTCTTTAAAGATGTAATGGGCTTCGGGCATTACAACGATCTTAATCAGAAGTTTTAAAATCTCTATATAAATCCGGACGCTTTAATTTTGTTCTTTTTAAACTTTCCTGAAAGCGAAATTCATTTATTTCTTTGTGATTTCCGTTTAACAAAACTTCCGGCACCTTAAGTCCGCGGAATTCTCTCGGTCTTGTATAATGCGGATATTCAAGCAGTCCGTTTGAAAAACTATCTTCATCCGCAGATTCAATTTTACCAAGAGTTCCCTCTATTTTACGACTAACAGCATCTATAACACATAATGCAGGAAGTTCCCCGCCTGTTAAGACAAAATCGCCAAGAGAAATTTCTACAGGTTTTATAATCTCTCTTATCCGCTCGTCAAATCCCTCATAATGACCGCACATTAATATAATTTGTTCATACATAGCAAACTCATTAACTTTACTGTCATTTAACGGAGCCCCCTGCGGGGTTAGCATTATCGTAACTGACTGTGAAAGTTTTTCAATACTTTCATAAGCATCGACGTAAGGCTGCGGCATTAAAACCATTCCGGCACCGCCTCCGTATGGAGAATCATCAACCTTTTTATGTTTATCAAGAGTAAAATCTCTCGGGTTCACAACATTTACGGTTAAAATATTGTTACCTAACGCACGCTTTAAAATACTGAAATTACAGTATTCTTCAATCATTTCAGGGAAAAGAGTCAGAACATCAAATCTCATTCTATCAGCCCTTCAATTTTATTAATTACGACTTTTTTGTCTTTAATGCTGACGTTTGTAACTATTGCTTTTACAAAAGGAATAAGCACAATTTTTTTTGATTTTGTTTTAACTGAAAGGAGATCATTTGCACCGTTATTTGATACACCTACGATAAACCCTACTTTTTCTCCATTTTGATCAAATACTTCCAGACTTACAAGTTCATCGATAAGAAACTCATCTTCTTCCAGCGACTCTCTTATTGTACTTTCTTCCACATACAAAAAAGCGCCTTTAAATTCCATCAGTTCGTTAATTGAATTTATTCCGTCAAATTTCATCAGGGCAAAATTTTTATGAAAGCGAATACTTTTTATATTAAATTTAATATATTCATGCCCTTGTTTGACAAAAATGAATTTTAAAGAAGATAGAAAATCTTCCTGATTTTTAGAAAAACCGACTTTTGCTTCGCCTTGAATTCCGTGGAAATTTAAAATTTTACCGACAGAAACATATTTATTATCCATATTTAGGCTTCCGGTGCTTCTTCAGTTTTTTTAGGTTTTCTGCCTCTTTTAGGTTTAGCTTCCTCAGACTGAACCTCGGAATTTTCCGCATCCTTAACTTCTGATTTGGCTTTTGCTTCTTCTTTTTGCTTTTTAAATTCCTCCGGCAAATCAGGTCTGTCCTGATTCCAGCGGTCAAGCCCCATCTGGGAACGAATTAAACCTATGCCGACATGAACTCTCCACTCATCCATTTTCAACTGTGCTGCAATAATTTTATGACATCCGATTGGAGGCAGCGGAAGCAAAGGTTCGTAAAGATTTTTAATTGCAAAAAGCTGATCCGGAGAAATAGCAAGTTTTCGTTTCGGGAAAGGTAATTTAGGCAGCATCATTTTTTGTCTGACCAGATTAATTCCGAAGAAAACTTTTCTCGGTTCCAGACCAATTTTTTCTCCTATAACTTCATGACAATCCGGGTTTGGAAGAGGAAGCATAGGTTTATAGAGCAATTCAATTTGTTCCAGTTGTTCCTTGCTTACAAGAAGCTGTTTCGGCGCTTTTTTCATCGGACGCTTATTAAACCCGCCTCTATTAAAACCTCCGCCCTGCGGTCGTCTGTTATTAAAATTATTTTTGTTATAACCACCCTGCTGGGGACGATTTTTATAACCTGACGGTCTGTTTCTGTTGTAACCGCCCTGCTGGGGTCTGTTGTAGTTTTGTCTGTTATATCGGTTATCCCTGTTGTAATTATTCTGGTTATAATTTCGCGGTGGTCTGCTGTAATTTTGTTGTTCATCACTGCCGCCTGCGCTGTAATAACGCGGCGGTTCGTCATTTCCGCCTGCACTGTAACCTTTTAAAGGTTCTTCCTGCTGTGAAGGAGTTGCTGCAGCAGAACTGTCCGAAGGTGCTGAAATCATCATTTTTTTATCAGGATACAAACAATCAGGACAAATAACTCTTTTGGGGTTTTTAGTCTCAAATTCACGTCCGCATTTGATACACTTGTTTACATACATAATGAAAGCCTCTTAATTAAAAAATAATAACAATAATAACGTAATTCCGGTTTAATAAAAAATTTTCTCCTCAGTAAGAATAAAATAAAATTTTCAATGCTATATATTGCATTATACCATGCTTTACAAATATTTGCAAGTCCCCATGATTATTTTTCAACTAAAAAAGTTACCGGACCGTCATTTACAAGTTCAATATCCATCATTGCCCGAAATTTTCCGGTTTTTAGAGAAATATTATATTGTTTAATTTTATTAATAAAATATTCATATAATTCAAGAGCTTTTTGAGGCGGAGCCGCATTATCAAAAGAAGGACGGGTACCTTTCCTGCAGTCAGCGCATAGCGTAAACTGAGAAACTACAAGAATTTCGCCGCTAACATCCAGAATAGAATAATTCATTTTTTCATTTTCGTCTTCAAAAATTCGCAATTTAACAATTTTATCGGCTAATTTTTCAGCATTTTCTTTTTCATCATTTTTTTCAACTCCAAGAAATATAAGCAGTCCCTTCCCGACAGATGAATACAATTCGCCGTCAATAGTCACAGATACCTTTTTTACTCTTTGAATTAATGCTTTCATAAAAAAATAATATTACAAAATCAAACAGTTGACAATTAAAAAAAAATAGTAAATAATGAATAATAAAAAAAGGAGGTTGAAAAATGTTTACACAAGAAGCTTTAAGATTGCCCCCCCCCCGCAAAGTATAGACTACTCTAAGGCCTTCACCTTAGCAGAGGTTTTAATTACACTCGGGATAATAGGGGTTGTTGCAGCATTAACTCTACCATCATTAATGGCAAAATATCAAAAAATGGTTTACGTAAATCAGCTCAAAAAAAGCTATAGCGTTGTAACTAACGGGTTCAAAAAAATGATGGCAGATGATGGTGTTGATAAATTAAGTGATACAAGTTATTTTGCAGCATGTGACAGAAATAACGGATGCATTCTTGATGATTTAAAAAAATATTTCAATATTATAAAAACTAAAGGTAATATAGTTTATTTTGCAGATGGTTCTTATGTTGCTTTAGATTTATTTACATCTCCAGACGGTCCATATAATACATACTTTAAAAATTGTGACAGTCTGCTAGGTAGTATGAACATAGATACTAACGGAGATAAAGCACCTAATAAAATAGGATATGATCAATTCGGCTTTATACTTTGTGACAGTGGCCATTTAGGGACTGCGAAAAACTTTGCAGATTTATTGTTATCTGCAAACGGGCAAAATATTGAATCTATGCTAGAACAACTTAAACAGGAGAGTTATAGTGGGTGTCCAAATGGAGACAGCTTACAACTTAGCTTACTTTGTTCCTCAAGGGTCATAGACTATGACAACTGGCAGATAAAATATTAATCAACTTTACCGCGTAACTGTCCGCAGGCGGCATCTATATCTGAACCGCGCTCAAGCCGGACAGTTACTTTTTTGCCTGATTGCTCTAACAATGATTTGAAACGCATTATCGAATTGCCTGAAGGCTTGTGATAATCGTTTTTCTCTGTTGGATTATAGGGAATCAGGTTTATATTGCATTTCAAATCGTGAAGATACGCAACTAATTCTTTTACACTTTCAAGTGTGTCATTCAAATCTTTTATCAGAAGATATTCTATCGTAATTCGCCTTCCCGTCTTTGCAATATAATCTTTTAAAGCTTTTTTAAGTTCCGGCATAGGATATTTATTTTCAATCTGCATCAATTTTTTACGAATTTCATGGTTGGGCGCATGCAAAGACAACGCAAGAGTTGACTGCATATCAACAGATGCAAGTTTTTCAATTCCAGGGATTATTCCGGATGTAGAAACGGTTATACGACGCGCACCTATTTGAAAATTTTCATTAAATATTTTCATTGCTTTTAACACGTTATCGAGATTTAAAAGCGGCTCGCCCTGACCCATAAATACAACATTTGTAACTTTTAATCCTGTATCTCTTTGAATTGTCAAAACCTGTTCAATTATTTCTTTATAAGTCAGATTTCTTATGAAACCTCTTTTTCCGGTTGCGCAAAACGAACAGTTAACAGCACACCCGACCTGAGAACTCACACAGGCCGTTAAATTTGCACGATTATCAAACCGCATCAAAACAGTTTCTACACATTCACCGTCCGGATACTCAAGCAGATACTTCAAAGTTCCATCGGCACTTTCCTGTTTTACCTTAATTTTAGTGTCAGTAACACATGCAATTTTTTTTAATTCATCACGAAATTTTACGGACAAATCAGTCATTTCATCAATACTTTTTACGGATTTCAGATAAATCCAGTTATGAATCTGCCGCGCCCTAAATTTTGACGCTTTAAGCTCATCTGTTATTTTTTCTATTTCATTTAAGTTCAAACCTGAAAGTATTATCATATATTAATTTTTCCGTAAATTACTTATCTTCCTAACTTCTTACCCTCTTATCTTCATATACAAATTTTCTGTTTGTAATAATCAATAATTTCAACCATAGCATGAAGCATTAAAGCAACTGGTTCCACTTCCTGTTTCCACTGATAAAAACCGCAGCTTTCCGGCAGAATACTCAAAGGATTATCCGGAAAATCCCTGCATATCTGAGGACGGTTTTCATAATCCGAACAACGCTTGCATTCGTTAAGTTTCGGACAATGATAAAAATAAACTTCTGTTTCTTTTGCATCATCAAGCATTTTCAGATATTCCGGATATACTTTTTCAGCATCGCCGCGAGAATTATACGGGATAAAAATGCTCATAAACTGAGATGCAAATTTATCACCTTTTTGCGCTTTTTCTTCTAATTGCGGCGGAGAAAATTCGGAACAAGCAAGATTGCAGCATGTTGCACACCCGCTGCAGTTGAAATTTTCTCTATATTGCAATATCTCATTCCATTTCCTGAAAATTTCACGTGAAATATCATTTTCAAACATTTCAAGAACATTTTTTTGCCAGTTAAAACCGGCGCTTCCTTTTTCATAAGTATCAAAAATATCTCCGCTGATTTCTGCAGGTTTTATTTCTTCAACCCTTTTTTGAATTTCATCAACCGTAGTATGGAATATGTCACGATACCTCTTTTTCAGACTGTTTAACGAGGAGCTTAAATCATTCATAATTAAATATTAACATAAATTTAAAGTAATGTAAAAAATTCCGGCTATAATATACAAAAAAATACATTATTGGTTTTATAATATAAAAAATTACAGGAGTTCATATATGAAAATTCTGCCGGTAAATGCATCCTTATATTTTAACGGTTCTAATTCTGCTTATAAAAACGAAATTGAACAAAAATCAGACAAAACCGCAAAACTTGCAATCGGAACAGCCGTTGCCGGAGCAGGACTTCTTGCTGTGTATTTCCTGACAAGAAACCCAAAAGGAGCCTCAAAAGAGACAAAAGAAATTAAAGAACAAACTACTCAAATAGCTGAACAAGTTATTGAAGAAGCCGTTAAAGAAATAAAAAAACTGAAAAACGGGCATACAATGACAAAAATTACCGGAGAAGACAGTTACGGAAATGAAATAGCCGAACGCGTTTTCAAAGATGAAAACAATAAAATATATAAAACAATAAAATCAATTAATAAACTTGAGACCTCAGCAGGATTTCCGGTAGGATACGAAAAAAC